>NZ_JALHPM010000144.1:0-16576 GCF_022842525.1 Luteitalea sp. | reverse complement strand
GTGCCGTGGTGGCGGGGTTGCACGCGGAGGGGGCGCGGGTGACGGTCCATGCCCGGCGCCCCGAGCAGGCCGCGTCGCTCGGTCCGCTGGGCGCTGTGGCGGGGGAGTGGCCGCCCGCCGCCGGATCGTGGGACGTGCTCGTCAACACGACCCCCGTCGGCACGGCGCCGCGCACCGAGGACGCGCCGATCGAGGCCCGCCTGCTGGCTGGCGGTCGTCTCGTCTACGACCTCGTCTACAACCCCGGCCAGACGCGCCTGTTGCGTGAGGCCGCCGCGGCGGGCTGTGCCACGCTCGGCGGTCTCGAAATGCTGATTGCCCAGGCGGCGGTGCAGGTCGCCACCTGGTTCCCCGTCGACCCGCCGGTCGATGCGATGCGCGCTGCCATCCACGCCGAGGCGCCCGACCTGGCCCTGGTGCCGGAGACCCCATGTCCGCGATGACCCAGACCACCTTCGACGAGTTCGTGGAACTCGCCGGCCGCGGCACCTTCGTGCCGGTGTGCCGCGAGCTCCTTGCCGACCTGCTGACGCCCGTGTCGGCCTTCCTGCGCGTCGCGGAACACTCCGATTACGCGTTCCTCTTCGAGAGCGTCGAGGGCGGCGAGCAGGTCGCCCGCTACTCGTTTCTCGGCAAGGACCCGTTCCTGGTGCTCCGTGCCCGCGACGGGCAGGCCGAGATCGAGCAGGGCGGGCAGACCACCGCGCTCGACGAGACCTTCGTCTCGGCCCTCCGCCGCATCATGGCTGAGTACCGGTCGCCGTTCGTGCCCGGCCTGCCGCGCTTCACGGGCGGGGCCGTCGGCTTCTTCGGCTACGACGCCGCGCCGTGGTTCGAGCCGGCCTTGCAGGACGTGTGGAAGACCTACGAGGGGCAGCAGGACCCGCGCGACGAAGCCGCGTTCATGCTGTTCGACACGGTGCTGGCCTTCGACCACGTCAAGCACCGCATCCTGCTGATCGCCAACGCGCGCATCTCGCCGAGTGACGATCTGGCCTCGCTCTACCAGTTCGCCAACGCCCGGCTCGACTTCCTGCAACGCGAGCTCGAGCAGGCGCATGCCCAGCCGATCGCGGCCGGCGCGCCAGGGTCGGAGCCGCCGGCCGTCCGCGCACTCACCACGCGCGAGGACTTCGAACGCAACGTCCGCACGGCGCAGGACTACATCGCGAAGGGCGACATCTACCAGGTGGTGCTGTCGCAGCGCTTCGAGGTCGACGTCCAGGCCGACCCGTTCACGGTCTACCGGGCCCTGCGTCACGTCAATCCCTCGCCGTACATGTACTTCACCCGTGTCGGCGAGCTGTCGATCGTCGGGTCGTCTCCGGAGATGCTGGTGCGGGTCGAGGGCGGGCACGCCGAGACCCACCCGATCGCCGGGACGCGTCCCCGCGGTCGCACCCACGAAGAGGACCTCCGCCTCGGCGAGGAACTCAAGCGCGACGAGAAGGAGCGCTCCGAGCACGTGATGCTCGTCGACCTGGGCCGCAACGATCTCGGGCGCGTCTGCGCCTACGGCTCGGTGCGCGTCCCGCAGTTCATGACCCTCGAGCGCTACTCGCACGTCATGCACCTGGTCTCGCGTGTCGTCGGCACGCTGGCCGACGATGCCGACCGTCTCGATGCGCTGGTGTCGTGCTTCCCGGCCGGCACGGTGTCCGGGGCGCCGAAGATTCGCGCCATGGAGATCATCGCCGAGCTCGAGGGACGTCCGCGCGGCGTCTACGCAGGCTCGGTCGGCTACCTGGACTTCGCCGGCAATCTGGATTGCTGCATCGCCATCCGCACGGTGTGGATGCGCGACGGCGTCGCCTACGTCCAGGCCGGCGGCGGCATCGTCGCCGACAGCCATCCATCGGCCGAGTACGAAGAGAGTCTCAACAAGGCGCGCGCCGTCCTGCGCGCCCTCGAACTCGCCCACTCCCTCGGGCATCACGCCGGGTAGCCATGGTCCTGCTGATCGACAACTACGATTCGTTCACCTACAACTTGGCGCAGTACTTCGGCGAACTCGGGGCCGAGGTGGCGGTGCACCGCAACGACAAGATCTCCCTGGACGAGATTGCCGCGCTGAAGCCGTCGCACATCGTCATCTCGCCGGGTCCTGGCCGTCCCGAGGACGCCGGTGTGTCCGTCGAGGTGTTGCGGCGCTTCGGTCCCGAGGTGCCCATCCTCGGCGTGTGCCTCGGTCATCAGGCGATGGGGTACGCCTTCGGTGGGCGGGTGGTCAACGCCCCGGTGCTGATGCACGGCAAGACCTCCGACGTCGAGCACGATGGCCAGGGCGTGTTCCGGGACATCGCCCAGGGCTTCACCGCCGCCCGCTACCACAGTCTGGTGGTGTCGCCCGACGGGCTGCCCGACACGCTGATGATCACGGCGCGGACGATCGGTGACGGCACCATCATGGGCTTGCGGCATCGCGACTACCCGATGCACGGGGTGCAGTTCCATCCCGAGTCGGTCCTGACGGGGCCGGGCCATCACCTGCTGCGCAACTTCCTGGAGCTCTGATGTTCGCGCCCCTGCTCGAGAAGCTGCAACGACACGACGCGCTGACGACCGACGAAGCCGCGGGAGCGATGGCGGCGATCATGCGCGGCGAGGCGACGCCGGCACAGATCGGCGGCTTCCTGATGGCCCTGCGCTCGAAGGGTGAGCGGCCCGAGGAACTGGTCGGGCTCGCCCGCGCGATGCGCGCGGCGGCCGTCCCGTTGTCTCGCCGCTGGCCCGACGTGTTCGACACGTGCGGGACCGGCGGCGACAACGCCGGCACCGTCAACGTGTCGTCGATGGCGGCCGTGGTCGTGGCGGCGTGCGGCGTGCGGGTGGCCAAGCACGGCAACCGCTCCGTGTCGAGCCGGAGCGGCAGTGCCGACGTGTTCGAGGCACTCGGCGTCAAGGTGGCGGCATCGCCCGCCGTGGTCACGCGCTGCCTCGACGAGGTCGGCCTGGCGTTCCTCTTCGCGCCGACGTTCCACCCGTCGATGCGGCACGCCGCGCCCGTCCGTCGCGAACTGGGTGTGCGCACGGCCTTCAACCTGCTCGGGCCGTTGACCAATCCCGCCGGCGCCACCCGACAGATCGTCGGCGTCCCGCGCCCGGAACTCACCGAGCTCGTGGCGCGGTCACTCGGCCTGCTCGGATCGGCGCACGCCTGGGTGGTGCACGCCGCCGACGGTCTCGACGAACTCTCGACGACGGGATACACGAAGGTGTCGGAGTGCCGGGGCGGTCTGCTGCGGACGTTCTTCGTGCATCCGTCGATGTTCGGGCTGCCGAAGGCGTCGCTCGACGACCTGCGGGGCGGCGATGGCGCGCACAACGCCGAGGTCGCCCGCACCGTGCTCGATGGCGCCGCCGGTCCCGTCCGCGATGTCGTCCTGCTGAATGCCGGAGCCGGGCTGTTCATCGCGGGGACGGCCGCCACGGTCGCCGAGGGTGTGCGCATGGCCGCCCATGCCATCGACTCGGGACGTGCCGCGGCTGTCCTCGCCAGACTCATCGCGGTGTCGCAGACGCCGGACGAGGCGACGGCATGAGCACGCCACATGTGCCCTCGGTGCTCGATGCGATTGTCGCCGCGGCGAGGAAGCGTGTCGACGTCGCCCGCGAACGCCGCAGCCAGGCCGACCTGGAACGTGTGCTGAGCCAGGGGAGTCACGGCGGGAGCCGGCCGTCATTCGTCAGCGCGCTCCAACAACCGGGCCTCCGCATCATCGCCGAGTGCAAGCGTCGGTCGCCGTCGCGAGGCGTGTTGCGCGCCGAGTACGACCCGGTGGCGATCGCCGCCGAGTACGCCGACGCCGGGGCCGCCGCCGTGTCGGTGCTGACCGAGCCTGGCTTCTTCGATGGCGACCTCGCGCATCTCGTCGCCGTGCGGGCGGCGCTGCCGTCGCTGCCGCTGCTGCGCAAGGACTTCACCATCGACGCGTACCAGATCGCGGAGGCCGCCGTGGCGGGCGCCTCCGCCATCCTGCTGATCGTGGCCGCCCTCGACCAGGGGACGCTGAGCCGCCTGCTGGCCTACGCGAGCGCGCTGGAGATCGACGTCCTCACCGAGGTCCACGACGAGGACGAGGCCCACCGCGCCATCGATGCTGGCGCGACGATCGTTGGGGTCAACAATCGCAACCTGAAGACCCTCGAGGTGTCGGTCGCCACGTCGCACCGCGTCGCCCCGATCATCGCGTCGGCACAGGTGCGCGTCGCCGAGAGCGGGCTGCGCAGCGGCGCCGACCTCTCGGCGCTGCAGGCGGCCGGCTACGGGGCGTTCCTCATCGGGGAACGGTTCATGACCGAACCGCATCCCGGCGCCGGGTTGGCGCGCATCCTGGCCGAGGCGCGCGCGGCCACGGAGTCGCGAGGATGACGCGGATCAAGATCTGCGGGATGACGCGCGTCGAGGACGCGGTGCTGGCCGTGGAGGCTGGCGCCGACGCCATCGGCCTGGTCTTCTGGGCTGGCAGCAAGCGCGCCGTCGACGTCGCGCAGGCGCAGGCCATCACGCGCGCGCTGCCGCCCCTGATCTCGACGGTCGGCGTGTTCGTGGACGAGACGCCTGACCGTGTGCGCAGCATCGGCGATGCGGTCGGTCTCTCGGCCGTGCAGTTGCACGGGCACGAGGTGGTGGGCGACTGGGCGCGCTTTCCGCGGCCGGTGCTGAAGGCGATGCCGCTCGAGGCGTATGCCGCCAGCCCGTGGCAGACGGCGCGCGCGGCCATTCTCGTCGACGCGCACGACCCGGTGACGATTGGCGGCACCGGGCGGACGGTGGACTGGGCGGTGGCGCGGGCCATTGCCGCGACGCGGCCGCTGGTGCTGGCCGGCGGCCTGCGCCCGGAGAACGTCGCCGAGGCCGTGGCGACGGTGCAGCCGTGGGGGGTGGACGTCGCGTCGGGCGTCGAGCAGACCCCGGGAATCAAGGATGCGGCCCGGGTACGGGCCTTCGTGCAGGCCGTGCGGGCGGCAGACGCCGACCTGGCACAACGACGGGAACGGAACAGATGACCATGGCAGCGCAGGAGGGCAGGGGACGACCCGTGTTCGGACGTCGAGACCCTGATGCCCGCGGATACTTCGGAGAGTTCGGCGGCCGCTTCGTCCCCGAGACGCTGGTGGCGCCGATGGAAGCGCTCACGGAGGCGTACTTCGCCGTGCGGACCGACGAGGCGTTCATCGCCGAGTTCGAGCACTTGCTGCGCCAGTTCGTCGGCCGGCCCACGCCGCTGTACGAGGCGCGCCGCCTGACCGAGGCGTGCGGCGGGGCCACCATCCTGCTCAAGCGGGAGGACCTGGCGCACACCGGCGCGCACAAGATCAACAACGCGCTCGGGCAGGCGCTCCTCGCCCGTCGCATGGGCAAGTCGCGCATCGTCGCGGAGACGGGCGCGGGCCAGCATGGCGTGGCGACCGCCACCGTGTGTGCGCTGCTCGGCCTGCAATGCGTCGTCTACATGGGCGTGGACGACATGGCGCGGCAGGCGCTCAACGTCTTCCGCATGCGGATGCTCGGCGCCGAGGTCCGCGGCGTGGACGCCGGCGCGCGGACGCTGAAGGACGCCATCAACGAGGCCATGCGGGACTGGGTGGCGACCGTGCAGGACACGTACTACCTGCTCGGGTCGGCGCTCGGTCCGCACCCGTACCCACTGATGGTGCGCGAGTTCCAGTCGATCATCGGCGAGGAGGCGCGCGTGCAGTGCCTGGCCAGCTACGGGCGCCTGCCCGATGCCGCCGTGGCCTGTGTCGGCGGCGGCAGCAACGCGATGGGCCTGTTCGACGCCTTCGTCGCCGACGCCGGTGTGCGCCTCGTGGGCATCGAGGCTGGGGGCGAGGGCATCGCGGGGGGCCGCCACGCGGCGCGCTTCGCGGGCGGGACGCCCGGCGTGCTGCAGGGCACCCGCACGTGGGTGCTGCAGGACGAGGCCGGCAACATCTCGTTGACGCATTCGGTGTCGGCAGGGCTGGACTACGCCGCGGTCGGTCCCGAACACGCCGATCTGCTGCAGCAGGGGCGGGCCGAGTATCACTTCGCGACCGACAGCGAGGCGCTGGCGGCGTTTCAGCGGCTCGGGCGCCTCGAAGGCATCCTGCCGGCGCTGGAGTCGGCGCACGCCATCGCCGGCGTCGAGCAGGTCGCGCGCGACGTCGGCCCCGGGGGGCTCGTGCTGGTGAATCTGTCCGGGCGTGGCGACAAGGACGTGCAGAGCATCCAGCATCTGCTGGGAGACCAGGCATGAGCACGCGTCTCGAACAGGCCTTCGCGCGGATGAAGGCGGAGCAGCGCACGGGGCTGGTGGCCTTCGTGTCGGGCGGCGATCCCACCCTCGAGCGGTCGGGCGAGGTGATCCGCGCCGTCGACGAGGGGGGCGCGGACGTCATCGAGATCGGCGTGCCGTTCTCGGACCCGCTCGCGGATGGGCCGGAGATTCAGCGCTCGTCCGAGCGTGCCCTGCGGGCCGGCGCGACGCTTCGCGGGGTCCTTGATCTGGTCGGGGATCTGCGCACGAACGTGGCGGCCCCCCTCGTGTTGTTCAGCTACGCCAATCCGGTCGTCCGCTTCGGCGTCGAGGCGTTCGCGGCGCGCGCGGCCGAGGTCGGCGTGGACGGCGTGCTGCTGCTCGACCTGCCGCTCGAGGAGGCCGGACCGACGCGTGACGTGCTGGTGGCGCACGGGCTCGCCCCGATCTTCCTGCTGAGCCCCACGACCACCGGGCCGCGGGTGCGCAAGGCCAACGACCTGGGCCGGGGCTTTCTCTACGCGATCTCCCGCCTCGGCGTCACGGGTGTGCGCGACCAGGTGGCCGACGATGCCCGGGGACTCGTCGAGCGCCTGCGTCAGGACTCGACACTGCCGATCGCGCTCGGCTTCGGGCTCTCGCGCCCGGAGCACATCCGCGACGTCGGCAAGTACGCCGATGCCGCCGTCGTCGGCAGCGCGCTCGTGGCGCAGATTGCCAGACACGGGTCGTCGCCGGCGCTGGCCGATGAGGTGCGGGGGTTCGTCCGCTGGTTGCGTGAGGGGGCCTCGGCATGACCGACCCCGACTGGCGGATGCAGGCGCTGCGCGAGCGCATCGATGCGCTCGACGAACGCATCGTCGCCCTGCTCAACGAACGCGCGGCCTGCGCGCTGGAGATCGGCGAGATCAAGCGCACCGTGGGCATGGCGATCTACCAGCCCGGGCGAGAGAAGGCCGTCCTCGAGCACGTGCGCCAGGTCAATGCCGGCCCGCTCGATGGTGACGCGGTGATGCGGTTGTTCGAGCGCATCATCGACGAGGCGCGTCGGCTCGAGCGCGTCGTGCAGCAGGCGCACGATGCGAAGACGAGCGAGTAGATCGAAGAAGAACGCACGCCGGACGCGGACGACGCACGCTGCGTGCGGCTGCGGGACGTGACAGCTGTGGTGGGGAGGGCCGGCTCTCCGAGCCGGCCGGCAACGGTCTTGGAAGGGATGCGACGCAATGGTTGTGGTGATGAGGGAACGCGCGAGCGAAGAGCAGATCCAACGCGTGGTGGCGCAGCTGGTGCAGATGGGGTTCGACGTGCATCGCTCCACCGGATCGCTCCGCACGGTCATCGGTGCCGTCGGGGGCGAGGGCAAGCACGACCCCCGGCTGCTGGAGGTGCTGGACGGCGTGCACGAGGTGATGCGCATCACCGAGCCCTACAAGCTGGCGAGCCGCACCTTCAAGTCGGAGAACACCGTCATCACGGTGGGCGATGTGCGGATAGGGGGCGATGAGGTCATCGTCATGGCGGGCCCCTGCTCGGCGGAGAACGAGGCGCAGGTGATGAACACGGCGGCGGCCGTCCGTCGCGCCGGCGCCAAGGTGCTGCGTGGCGGCGCGTTCAAGCCGCGCAGCTCGCCGTACAGCTTCCAGGGCCTCGGCGAGGACGGCCTGAAGCTGCTCAGGGCCGGCGCGGATGCCAACAACCTCAAGCTCGTGTCCGAGGTCATGGACGCCAGTCAGATCGGGTTGATGGAACCGTACGTGGACATCTTCCAGGTCGGCGCCCGCAACATGCAGAACTTCACGCTGCTGCGCGAGCTCGGCAAGGTGCGCACGCCGGTCATGCTGAAGCGCGGCATCTCGGCGACGATCGAGGAGTGGCTGCTCTCGGCCGAGTACGTCCTCGCCGGCGGGAACACCGACGTGATCCTGTGCGAGCGCGGCATCCGGACGTTCGAGAGCTATACACGCAATACGCTGGACATCTCCGCCATTCCGGTGGTGAAGAAGCTGAGCCACCTGCCGATCTTCGTCGACCCGAGCCATGGCACGGGCCGCCGGGACAAGGTGGCGCCGATGGCCCGCGCAGCGGTCGCCGCTGGCGCCGACGGGTTGCTGATCGAGGTGCACTGCGATCCCGACAGCGCGATGAGCGACGGGGCGCAGTCGATGTTCCCCGGCCAGTTCGAACGCCTGATGGCCGAACTGCGGATCATCGCCCCGGCCATCGGACGCAGCATCTGCCTGGAACCCGCGGCGCGTCGCGGCTGGGGCCAGTGAGCGATCCCGCGCCCTTCGATCGCGTCCTGCTGGTCGGCTGCGGGCTGATCGGCGGGTCGCTGGGCCTCGCCATCCGTGCCGTGTGGCCGGAGGTGCCGATCTCGGTGCTCGATCCGGCCGCCGATCCGCGCGTCAAGGCGCACTTCACGCTCGTGTCGTCGCCGGCCGCGGCTGCCGAGGCGGACCTCGTCGTGCTCGGCGCGCCCGTGCTCGAGAACCTGCGTCTGCTCGATGCCTTCGCCTCGTGGGTGTCGCCGACGACGGTGGTCACCGATCTGGGCAGCACGAAGGCGGCGATGGTCGCGCATGCGCGGAGCCACGCCGCCGTCCAGTTCCTGGGGGGACACCCGATGGCGGGCAGCACGCACAGCGGGTTCGCGCATGCCGACGCCGGGTTGTTCCTCGAGCGCCCCTGGATACTCACCCCTGATGCCGAGAGCCCGCGCGGCCCCGCCGCCGTCGGGGAGGCCCTGGCGCGTCTCACGCAACTGGTGGTCGGCATCGGCGCGCATCCCGTGGTGATGGGGGCCGACGAGCACGATCACGTGATGGCCTACGTGAGCCACCTGCCGCAGATCGTCAGCAGTACGCTGATGGCGGTGACGGGCAAGGCCGTCACCAGCGACGGCCTGCAGTTTGCCGGGCCCGGCCTCGCGGACACGACGCGACTCGCGGGCAGTGCGCCGGCGCTGTGGCTGGACATCCTGTCGACCAACGCCGCCCATGTGGGACGCGCGCTCGACGCCCTGCGCGCCGCCCTGCCGACGGCCGCGATGCTGGACGGGGACGCGGCGGGCATGCAGCCGATCCTGCAGGAGGGGCGCCGATGGCGCAGCTCGTTCGAGAGCCAGCGCGCGCCGGCGACGGCCTCGCGGGTGCTGCATCGACCCGCCACGCGGACCTTTCTCGAGATGCGGTCGGCCTCGCAGGTCGTGCCCTTCGCCTTTCCCGACGTCGAGGCCGTGGTGCGCCGACTCGACACGGTCCCGGGGTCGCTGTACCGCTACCTGTACCGGGAGGTGGGCCGTCCCTGGCACTGGCTCGATCGCTGGGACTGGAGCGATGCACGGGTAGCCGAGCATCTGGCCTCCGGCGGTGTGGAGATCTGGTTGCTCACCGTGGCGAACACGCCGGCGGGTTACTTCGAGCTGCATCGGACCGCGCATGACGTCGAGATCTGCTACTTCGGATTGCTGCCCGAGTTCATCGGTCGGCGACTGGGCCCGGCGCTGCTGACCACGGCCGTCCGTGAGGCGTGGACGAGCGACCCGGAGCGCGTCTGGCTCCACACGTGCTCGCTCGATCACCCGGCTGCCATCCGCAACTATCAGCGCGTCGGCTTCGTGCCGTATCGCGAAGAGCAGTACGACGCGAAGATTCCGATCGGGCGGGAACTGTAGACGAGCCATGCAGGATCGTTCACTGACATTCACAGTGCAGAATGCAGGGGCTTCCGAAAAGGGCAGGAGGTCGTAGGCTGGATGCCTCGCCCCGCGTGGATGGTTCCCCGGAGATCCTTCATTCCGAATTCTGAACGGTGGAGCGTCCCGCTGAATTCCTCGTGCATACTCGACGTGCATGGACAAGCAGATCGCGAGTGCGGATGAGGCGGTCGCCCTCGTGCCCGACGGCGCGACCATCATGATGGGCGGGTTCGGGTTGTGCGGCATTCCCGAGACCCTGATCGCGGCGCTGCATCGGCGCGGCACCCGTGACCTGACGATCATCAGCAACAATGCCGGCGTGGACGACTTCGGCATCGGGCTCCTGCTCAGGGCCCGCCAGGTGCGCAAGATGATCGCGACCTATGTCGGTGAGAACAAGGAGTTCGAGCGGCAGTTCCTCACGAAGGAACTCGAGGTGGAACTCGTGCCGCAGGGGACCTTCGCCGAGCGCATCCGGGCCGGCGGGGCCGGCATCGGCGGCTTCTTCACCCCGACGGGCTACGGCACGGTCGTCGCCGAGGGCAAGGAGACGCGCGAGATCGACGGCGTCCACTACGTGCTCGAAGCGGCACTGAAGGCCGACGTCGCCTTCGTGAAGGCCCACACCGGCGATACGCACGGCAACCTCGTCTATCGCCACACCGCCCGCAACTTCAACCCGGTCATGGCCACCGCAGCCCGGCGCACGATTGCCGAGGTGGAGCACCTCGTCTCACCTGGCGACATCGACCCCGACGTCGTCGTCACTCCCGGCATCTTCGTCCACCACATCCTCGTCGGCGGGCCGTACGAGAAGCGCATCGAGAAGCGCATGACCCGCCACGACGACCGCTCCTGACGACGACCATGGACAAGCGCGAACGCATCATCCGGCGCGTCGCTGCGGAGTTGCAGGACGGCGACTACGTCAATCTCGGCATCGGGCTGCCCACACTGGTGGCCAACCACGTGCCGCCTGGCATCGACATCGTGCTGCATTCCGAGAATGGCCTGCTCGGCGTGGGGCCGTATCCCGACGAGGCCGACGTCGACGCCGACCTGATCAACGCCGGCAAGGAGACGGTGACGGCGCTGCCTGGCGCGGCCTTCTTCAATGGCGCGGAGTCCTTCGCGATGGTGCGAGGTGGGCACATCGATCTCACCGTGCTCGGGGCGCTCGAAGTCGACGAGCAGGGCAACCTCGCCAACTGGATGGTGCCCGGCAAGATGGTCAAGGGCATGGGCGGCGCCATGGATCTCGTCGCCGGCGCCAGGCGGGTGGTGATTGCGATGGAGCACGCCACGAAGGACGGGCAGCCCAAGATCGTGCCGCGCTGTACGCTGCCGCTCACCGGACTGCGCGTCGTCCACCGCATCGTCACCGAACTGGTGGTCATGGACGTCACCGCCGACGGACTCGTCCTGCGCGCCCTGGCCGAGGACGCCACCCTCGAGCAGGTGCGGGCCGTGACCAGCGCCGCCTTCACCGTGGCCAGCCCCCTGGAGCGTTTCTGATGCCTGTCGTTCTGGTCTCCGCCTGCCGCACCGCCATCGGCAGCTTCGGTGGCAGCCTGAAGGACGTGACGGCCGCCGATCTCGGCGCCGTCGTGATCCGGGAAGCCATCGCACGCGCCGGGGTCCCGGCCGGGGCCGTGGACGATGTGCTGATGGGCTGTGTGCTGCAGGCGGGCGCCGGCATGAACGTCGCGAGACAGGCCGCGGTCAAGGCAGGCCTGCCCGACGCCGTGCCGGCGATGACCATCAATCGCGTCTGCGGATCAGGCCTGCAGGCCGTCGCCAGTGCCGCGCAGGCCATTCGTGCCGGAGATGCGTCGGTCATCGTCGCGGGCGGCACCGAGTCGATGAGTCGCGCCCCCTACCTGCTGCCGCAGGCGCGGTGGGGACTGCGCATGGGGCACGCGGAGGTCATCGACAGCATGATTGCCGACGGGCTGACCTGCGCCATCGGCGCCTGCCACATGGGCATGACCGCCGAAGAGATCGCGACCCGCTACGGCATCGATCGCGCGGCGCAGGATGCCTTCGCGATCGAGAGCCAGCAGCGCGCCGCCGCGGCGCTGGCCGACGGCAGCTTCGACGCCGAGATCGTGCCGGTCCTCATCCCCCAGAAGAAGGGCGCCCCGCTGTCGTTCGCGCGCGACGAGTACCCGCGCGCGGCGACCACCACCGAATCGCTGGCGGCCCTGCGTCCCGCCTTCAGCCGGACGGGCAGTGTCACCGCAGGCAACGCCTCCGGTCTCAACGACGGCGCGGCCGCCCTGGTCGTGGCCGACGAGGCCCGCGCGCGCGCCCTCCGCCTGCCCCGACTGGCCACCGTCGTGGCCTCGGCGGTCGCCGGGGTCGAACCGATGGTGATGGGACTCGGTCCCGTGCCCGCCATCCGCAAGGTCCTCGACAAGGCAGGCTGGTCGGTGGCGGACGTGGACCTCTTCGAGCTGAACGAGGCGTTCGCGGTGCAGGCCCTCGCGGTGGCGCGGGACCTGGATCTGCCGGCCGACCGCGTCAACGTCTGTGGCGGGGCCGTGGCTCTGGGGCATCCGATCGGGGCGAGTGGCGCCCGCATCCTCGTCACCCTGCTGCATGCACTGCAGCGCCGGCAGGCCGCCCGTGGGATCGCCGCCCTGTGCATCGGCGGCGGCATGGGCATCGCCGTCGCCGTCGAGCGGCTGACGCCCGAGGCGTGAGGGGGCTCTAAGGGATCTCGCTCGGGTCGCGGATGCCGGGGCGGACCTGCACGACCGTCGAGGTGCCTCCGACGACGCGATCACCCTTCTTCATGCGGAAGCGCACGTTGAAGCGTCCCGCCATCGAGTAGGTGTGACTGCTGCTGTAGTAGCGGCGGATCTCGCTCGTGCCCGCCTCGTATGGGGCGCAGTCGGGCGTGTTCTCCGACGTCGTGCCGTCATCCCAGTCCCACACGATGGTCGTGCAGTAGAAGGGCTCGTAGTCGAGCGCGCCGCCCTTGAGCTCGGCCCGTACCGTAATCCGGGCCGGGGAGAAGGAGATGAGCGGTGACACCTTCAAGGAGATCTCGGGGCGCGTGGCGTCCTTCGGGGCCTTGTCGTCCTTGTCCTGCGCGCCGCCGGGCGAGGCCGTGGCCATGCTCCACACCAGCGCCAGGATCACTGCTCGCCACATGCGCGTCATCGCGATTCCTTGTGAAAAACTGCCGTAGACCCGCATCGTAGCACCCCGACCGCCGGACGACGGCGGTGCGAGGGAGCGGTATACAATTCGGGGTCATGCCGTTGCACGAGTTCTACACCACGCCCACCCTGCGTCTGGTGGTCGGGCCCACCGCCAGCGTCGATACGGACGTGCTGGTGCTTCCCGTCTTCGCCGAGGCGGAGGCGACGCCGCTCGATCTTCCAGACGCTGTGGCGAGCGTCATGGTCGCGATGCGGGCGTCCCAGGAACTCAAGGGCGAGCCCTACGAACAGCACTGGCTGCGCAGTGAGGCGGTGGCGGCCGGGCGGATCCTCCTGCTCGGCGTGGGCCCCTCGACGGCCGTCACACCCGACCTCGCCCGACGCCTCGGCACCGCGGCTGGCCTTGCGACGCGGAGCCGCGGCCAGGCGCGGGTCGCCATCGTGGCCGGGGGGGCGCTTCAGGGAGAGCCGCTCGTGCGTGCGCTGGCCGAAGGGGTGACCCTGGCCGCCTTCCACGTCGACGCCTACAAGACCCGGGACCGCAAGCTCGCCACCCTGCAGTCGGCGGCCATCGTGGTCACGGCCGGCGGCGCCGATTCGCTCGCCGATGCGGTGGCGCTCGGCTCGGTGCTCGGGGAGGCCGCCAACGTCGCCCGCGCCGTGGCGCACGAGCCGCCCAACGTGCTGACGCCCGCGGTCCTGGCCGATCGGGCCCGCGCGCTCTTCGCCGGCACCTCGGTGCAGGTCGACGTGCTCGACGAGACGCAGCTGCACGAGAAGCACATGGGCATGCTGCTCGGCGTGGCGCAGGGGAGCGTCAATCCGCCTCGGCTCATCGTGCTCACCTACGACCCCGCCAACGCCTCAGCCAACGCCCCCGCCAAGTCGACCGGGCCCGTGCTGGGCCTCGTGGGCAAGGCCGTCACGTTCGACACCGGTGGCATCTCGATCAAGCCGGCCGAGAACATGGACAAGATGAAGTACGACATGTGCGGCGGCGCGGCGGTGCTCGGGGCCTTCCACGCCCTGGCACGGGCGGGCGCGCCGTCCAGGGTCATCGGCGTCATTCCCGCCGTCGAGAACATGCCGAGTGGCGCCGCGTTCAGGCCCGGGGACATCCTGACGGCCGCCAGCGGGCTCACCGTCGAGATCACCAATACCGACGCCGAGGGACGGCTCATCCTCGGCGATGCCTTGTGGTACGCCCGGCAGCTGGGCGCCACGCACCTGGTCGACATCGCGACGCTGACCGGTGCGTGCGCCGTCGCGCTCGGCCGGGTGGCCTCCGGGCTGTTCGGGACCCCCGACGACTGGCGCGACGTCGTGCAGGGCGCCGGGACGCGCGGTGGCGATTTCCTCTGGCCACTGCCCATGACCGACGACTACAAGGACCTGCTCAAGAGCGACATCGCCGACATGGTCAACGCGGCGGGCACCCGCTACGGCGGCGCGATCAGCGCCGCGATCTTCCTCAAGGCCTTCGCCGGCGACCTGCCCTGGGCCCACCTCGACATCGCGGGCACCGCCTGGGCCGACGAACCGAAGCCGTATCAGCCCAAGGGACCCACCGGCGTGGCTGTTCGCACGCTGATCGAACTGGCGCGCTCCTCGGGGTCGTGGGCCTGACGATGGGCCAGGCTCCCGCGCAGCCGACCTCGGATGCGCCGCCGCCCCCGCCCGGCGCGGCGAAGGACGATCCAGCCGTCCAGCCGGCCCTACCTGCGGGGCCTCCCGCGGGCACCGGCATCCTGCGGACCCCCGGCGTGCCGCCGCAGGAGGTGCCGCTGATGTCGATCCGAAAGGACGAGCCTGCCAATGCGCGCGTCCAGGTCGGACCCATCACGCCCGGCGTCGGCGTTCCGGACGTCCTGCTCGGCTCGATCGGGATCGTCGTGGTCGCCGTGATCGCGTCGGTCGCGCTGGGCGCGCTGCTCGGCGGCGTCCTCGTGCTGCTCAAGCACCGTCTGGGCTGGGGCGGCCCCGACAAGGACGCCGAGGACCACATCACGCTCACGGACCGGTGACGTCCTCGAGGTGCAATCGGGTGCCGGCTACTGCTCCTGCGTGCGCACGGCGGTCGACGCGCTGCCCTTGAGCGAGCGCTGGTAGCGCAGCACGGCGTCGCGCAGCGCCTCGGCGATGTCCTGGCGGTAGGCTGACGTCTTCAGGCGGTCGCCTTCCTCAGGCGTACTCACGAAGCCGATCTCGGCCAGCACGCTCGGCATCGAGGCGCCGATCAGGACCACCAGCGGGGCCTGCTTGATGCCACGGTCCGGCAGGTCGCTCTGCGTCTTGCGCAGTCGCGTCACCAGATTCGCCTGCACCATCTCCGCAAGGTCGCGCGACTCGTCGAGCTTGTTGTTCAGCGTGATGGCCTTGACGATGTCGGGCAACTGTCGCATCGAGCCCTTGGCGATCGCGTTCTCGCGCGCCGCCACTTCTTCGGCCTCGCTGGTGTTGGCGAAATTCAGCACGAAGGTCTCGACACCCTGCGCCGTCCGGCGTCGGCTCGAGTTGGCGTGAATCGAGAGGAACAGATCGGCGTTCTGCCGGTTCGCGATCCGCGTGCGCTCCTCGAGCTCGATGAACTCGTCGGTCCGACGGGTCATCACCACGTCGATGCCGGGCTCCTGTTTGAGGAGCTTCTCCAGCCGCAACGACACGTCGAGCACCAGTTCGGCTTCGCGGATGCCCTTGCCGAGTGAGCCGGGATCGTGCCCGCCGTGTCCCGGGTCGATGACGATGCGCGAGACGCCGAGCCCGAGCTGGCGGGCGAGCGAGTAGCTGCCGGAACTGTTGGACTCGGGAGCCGCCGGGGCCGTGGTGACGTTCGGTCCGGCCGGACTCGAGGGCAGCGTGGCCTCGGCCGTGCGGGTCGGTGTCGGCGGCGGCGTGACCACTGGCGCCGGTGGGGGCACCGCGATGGCGGCCTTCGCCGTGCTGGTCGGCGCTGGGGCGGGTCTCGGTGCGGCCGGTGGTGGGGCCGTCGCCGTCGGGGCCTTCTCGGTCAGCTGCACCGGTGCCCGGTACATGTCGAGGACGAGGCGATACGGGTTGTAGAGCGTGAACAGGCTGTGGCGGGCCACGCCCTCGGTGTCGACCACCACCCGCGTGACTCCGCCGGGGTGCGTGCCGAGGCGAATCTCGCGGACGATGTCGCCATCGGTGAAGCTCTTCACGCCCTCGTCGATCGTCGGGGCGAGGCTGGCGCCGCGCAGGTCGAAGAACAGGCGGGCCGGGTTGGCCAGCGACTCCTCGTGGTACGCGACCTCGCCATCCATCTCGATGGTGACGCGCACCACCTCCGGCAGGACCACACGCTTGACGTCACGCACGATCACCTTGGCCGGGGCGCCGGTCGTCCGTCTCGCTGCGGGCGCCGCCGGGCTCTTGGCGGCCGGCGGTGGCGCAGGCACCGTGCGCGCCTCGGTGTCTGGCGCCGGCACCTCCGGGGCGTCCGGGGC
>NZ_JALHPM010000143.1:0-16590 GCF_022842525.1 Luteitalea sp. | reverse complement strand
GTGTTCGGGTCCACGATCGGGAAGCCATAGACGTCCCGGACGGGGTCGTAGCCGACGGGGTCGGCGCCCTGCAATGCCACGCGCTCGATGGTGGTACCAGGCGGCGCGTGGAAGCGCACGGTGCCATCGGTCCCCTCGGGCCCGGCATTGGCAACGGTGAGCAGGAACGTCGCGGTGCCGCCCACCGCCACCGGGCTGCTGCCGTCGGTGCGCGCAAGGGCGAGGCGGATGTCGGCTCCGTCATCGTTGCGGATGACCACCTCCACGCCGGCACCGGCCGCGTCGATGCGCCCCGCGGTCGTGCTCGTCAGCGACAATGTGAAGGTCTCGTCGGCTTCGATGACGTCGTCGCGGTAGAAGTACACCCGGATCGGGCGTGCGTTCTGCCCTTCGTCCAGGAACACCACCCAGGAGCTGGCGAAGCCGCCCACGATGTCGTGGATGTCGGCCGGGACGGCACCGCTGGCGGAGGCCCTCGCAACAAGGTTGGCGGCAGTCGGGGCACCGCTCACGCGCTCGACGACGAAATCCGCGTAGCCGCTGATCGTGAAGCTGCTCCCCTCGGGAACGGTGTTGTCGACGAGACGGATGCGGAAGACGGGCTCACTCACGACGGGCGGCGCCACCGTGACGGTCCCGCTGTCGCTGTTGCCGAAAGCGCCGCTCGAGTCGGTGACGGTGTAGGTGAACTGCGCCGTCGTAGCGCCGCCCGTCGGAGTCACGCGGACGCCCGTGAGCTGGCCGCTCGCCGGGTCCACCACCGTCTCCACGGTGGCGCCGCCCAGGGCTCGGACGTCCGAGACGCGCAGCACGTCGCCATCGGCATCCGAGGCGCCTGCGAGCAGGTCGGACACGGTGATGAGGGCGCCCGGCGGCCGCGTCAGCGTCAGATCCGGCGCCACCGGCGCGGTGTTGTCGACGGCGAAGCGGATGGTGGCCGTGTCGGTGGCGCCTGCGGCGTCGCGGGCGGTGTAGACGAAGCTGTCCTCGAACGGCGTGGTGAGCCGCTCTTCGGGCGTGGTCGGCGGGTCGTAGCCCAGCCGGTCCACGATGCCGTCACCGGTGTGGTCGTAGGCGAAGACCAGCCCGCCCAGTGCCGTTGGCGCGAAGCTGCCCGGCGCCAGGCCGTCCAGGCGCAGATCGGTGCCGGTGTCGTTGGCCAGCAGCATTGAGACGTCGAACGTGAAGCCCGACGCGCCGAAGGTCCAGCGAAGGGTGTCGTCGGTGGCATCGACCGTCGAAGTGGCCGTGCCCTCCGTCAGCACCGCCACCACCTGCTGCGGGTCGTAGCCGACGTCCTCCACCGTCGAGTTGATGTCGGCCACGAGCCGCGCGCCACCAGGCGCCGCGGCATCGAGCACCCACAGCTCCGTCCCGATGGTCCGCAGGTTGCGCGCGAAGTAGATGGAGCCATCGCCCCCCTGGAACGGACCATCCAGCGCGTCCCAGGCCTCGGTGAAGCTGGTTACCGCCACCGGCGGTAAGGCGTCGGCCGGTGTGGCGCCCACCTGCATGCGATACACCTGGGGCGCGACTCCGCCCACCCCGACGAACATCAGCTGCCCGCCAACGGCCGACGGCGACACGATCGTCCCGATGGTCCGCGGCGTGGGTGAGATGCGCGTGGCCGTCAGGCCGTTGTCGTCCACCTGGAACAGCGATCGGATGCCGGTCGTGTCGTCCAGCGCCACGAAGAACAGCTCGTTGCCGATGGTCACCAACTCGTTGGGGGACCCGAAGGGGTTGCGGAGGTCCGGCCCTGAGACCGCCTGCGCGGACAGGCCGTCGGCGGTGGTCCACACCTGCAGGGCGCCGAAGCTGCCGTCGATACTCGCCAGCCAGTAGACGCGGCCGTTCACCACTGCGGCAGTCTGGGCGATGGCGCCGCTGATGCTGGTGGGCGCCACCTCGAGGACGCGCACGGTAGCGGCGGGGTTGGCCGCGGCCAGATCCGCCGTCAGCATCTCGCGACCGAAGGGCCCGGAGTTCTGGCGCCAGTAGATGCGGTCGCCGACGGCCAGAAACTCTTCCTCGCCGTGCCAGTCGAGCACCGGCGACACGCCGAACTGGCCCTGCGGGTCGATCGGCAGGTCGAACACGAGCTGCGCGGTGAATCCGCCGTCCCAGGTGAAGAGCGACCACACGTCGTCCGCCGGATTGAAGTTGCGGTTCTCCATGCGGCCGCGGTCGAGCGCGGCAAACACCACGCGGCCGTTCACGAGGCCCGTCGCTCCGAGCAGGAAACCCGACTCGAACGGCACCGCGCCGCCGAGCAACACCGAGGTGACCCCGGTATCGAGGTCGTGCACGCGCACCTGGTTGATGGCCGACGTGCTGGTGCCGAACAGCACGCGGCGGCCGAGCACCACCACCTCGTCGGAGAAGTTCGTGCTGTCCTGGTGGAGCGCGCGGACGGTGCCGTTGGTGCCGCTGATGCGGTACAGGCCGGCCATGAACGGCAAGCCCACGACGGGCGCGCCTTCCAGGTAGCCGGTGCCCACCCAGTCGCCCTCCACCGCCACGCCGCGGCCCGAGGGCCGGAAGTTGCCGCCCTGCACGGGCAGCAGGTTCGGGCCGTCGGTCAGATACTGCAACACGCCGTTGGCGGTGCCCGGATCGCCGAGGAACGCCATCCCGCGCGCGGTGGGCACCCGCCACGGCACGGCGAGGTAGCCGCTGCCGGGCGTGCCGTTGGTGTTGCGATCGGTGGGCACCTCGCCCCCGGTGCTGGTCGGGATGTCATAGAGATACAGCGTCGGCGCGTTCGCGAGGTTGCCGAGCGTGCGGTAGACGAGCTTGCCGGCCGCCACCTGTACCTCGTCGATCTCGAAGGGCGTGTCCACGAGATAGCGATTCTCCGGCCCACTTCCCGGGCCGGCGGACGGGAGGTGGACGTGCAGCCCATAGCGGGAGCCCGCACGGACGACGAAGGCCACGCGCCCCGTCTCGTCCACGCTGACGTGTTCGACGGACTCACCCGCGGTTCGGAACAGCCCCGCGAGATCGAGCGCGCCATCGCCATCCACATCGGTCCACGTGGCCAGGAACACGTCGGAGTGACCGGTGGACCCGGGCTGGACACCCGAGACGACCACGCCGCCGGGATAGGGCCGGATGTCGAGGCCGGCCGTGAGTGGCTGGCCGGACGGTGTCGCCACCGACGTCCACGCCGGCATGCCGCCCGGGCCCTGGGTCAGCGCGTAGAGCCGCGTGGTGGTGCCGCCCAGGCCGTCGGGGGCCTGGCCGAAGAAGAACAGCCGGTCCCGCGTGGAGGTGGAGACCGCGGTGAGGTGATGCGGCGCCAGCGGGACGCCGCCGCCAGTGGCGTTGATGTCGAGGAAGTGGGCCACGTCGGTGGGCGCCCAGCCGAAGCCCGGGTCGGCCAGCGTCACGCGCCACAACGCGTCGGTGCGCGGCACACCGTTCTGGTCGTACGCCGAGCCGGCGAAGAACACCGTCGTCTCGGCGGGCGCACCCGACCCGGGCGCCGGCACCGTGACACCGAAGCCGGCGAGTGCGCGCAGGCCGGTTGCGGGCGCGCCGGTCGTCACCTGCACCACCTGGAACCCGCTGCCGTCGGCGAGGCGCAGCACGGCGAACACCTGCTCGTCGCCTGCCGTGTCGCGCGCGACGTACGCCACGCCGTCCGGCAGCGCCGTCAGCGCGCGGCGATTCACTCCTGCGAGGGCGAGCGTCGCCACCTGCTGGCCCTGACGGTCGAAGGCGACCAGCTCGTCGGCAGGTGTGGCCAGCCACACCAGGTCGCCGGCACGGACGGCCAAAGTCCGGTTCTCGGGCAGCTGCATGCCGTCGAACATGCTTTCGCCCACCTCGGCCAGGTCGGTCACGATGTTTCCGGACACCGTCACCCAGCGCCGGGAGCCGGCGGCATCGAGGCGCGAGAAGAACATTCGGCCGCCGAGGGGCGTGATCGCGCGAGGGCTGCCGGAGTCGGCACCGGCCGGGCCCTCCGCGGCGTCCACCAGGGTGGCAAAGGGCTGGGTGGTGCCCGCCGGCGGCGGCTGGAGCGGGTCGAGCACCCACAACTCGCGCCCCGTCTCGGGCGTGACCCCCGAGAAGTAGAACCGCACGTCTGGCGGCTGGACGGTCTGCCCCGCTGCCGGGAGGGCCGCCCACACCCACGCCACGCTCACTGCCGCCGCGATCACCCGTGCAACCCTGCGCACCGTCATGCTCCGCTCCAGTGCTCCGGCCCGGCCCGCCCCGCCTGCCTGGGCAGGCGTCGGGTGCGGCCGACCCCGGAACACTGCCGTAAGCGATGTTTCAGGTCGCGTGGGTTCACCGGAGCGTGCAGAGGCCGCCGGCTGCCACAGGAGCGCCGGGAAATCGCCCCGGAACCACCTTGTGCCATCATCGGAACAGGCATGGTGGACGGGGCCGCCGACGAGATTACGCAACTCCTGCACGCCTGGGCCGGAGGCAACGCCGACGCCTTGCCCCGGCTGCTTGCCATCGTCTACCCGGAGCTCCGCAAGATTGCGGCCCGCCGACTGAGCGGCGAGCGCCCCGATCACACTCTGGAGCCCACGGGCCTGGTGCACGAGGCCTACCTGCGGCTGGCCCATCGGCCCGACCGACACTGGGAGAACCGGACACACTTCTACGCGGTAGCGGCCCGCGTGGTGCGTGCGGTGCTCGTCGACCACGCCCGTTCGCGCGGGCGTATCAAGCGCGGCTCGGGCGCGGTGAGCGTCGAGCTGACGGAAGCCAGCGCCGGCGTGCCGCCTCCGGCGGTCGATCTCCTCGACCTCGACGCGGCCCTCCAGGAACTCGAGGCCATCGACGCCACCCGGGCACGCATCGTGGAACTGCGGCACTTCGCGGGGCTCTCCAACGAGGAAACGGCCGAGGCCCTCGGCATCTCGGTGTCGACTGTCAAGCGCGGCTGGCTCGCGGCCAAGACCTGGATTCGCCGCCGGATGGAAGGACAGACACGCCAGCCATGACGGGTGAGGAGTGGGCCCGGCTCGAAGAGGTGTTCGACGAAGCGCGGCAACAGCCGCCCGACAGACGCGAGCGCTGGCTCGCCGCCGGTTGCGCCGACCCGGAGCTGCGTCGGCAGGTGGTCGACATGCTGGCGGCCTTCGACGACGACCCCGACTTCCTCGAAGACTCCCGCGACATCGCGAATGCGGTGACTGCGGCCGTCGCCGGAGAGGTCGAGGGCCAGCGCCTGGGCGCCTACCGCGTACATCGCCAGATTGGCGAGGGCGGCATGGGCCTGGTCTACGAGGCCGTCCGCGCCGACGACGACTTTGACCGGCGGGTGGCCATCAAGGTGCTGCCGGCCTGGAGCGGTTCGGCCGCCCTCGAGCGCTTCCGCCGTGAACGCCGCCTGCTGGCCGGACTGGACCACCCCGGGATTGCGCGGCTCATCGACTCGGGCACCACACCCACAGGGGCGCCGTACTTCGTGATGGAACTGGTCGAAGGGCGTCCCGTGGATGAGTGGTCCCGGGACCATGCGCTCACCCTCGGCGACCGCGTGGCCCTCGTGGAACGGGTCTGCGACGCGGTGGCCCACGCGCACCAGCGGCTGGTGGTGCATCGCGACATCAAGCCGGCCAACCTGCTCGTCACTCCTGACGGCCAACCCAAGCTGCTGGACTTCGGCATCGCCACCGCGCTGTCGGCCGACGGCGAGACCGATGGCGTCACGCGCACCGGCCAGCGGAGCTTCACACCCGAGTTCGCGAGTCCCGAGCAGGTGCGCGGCGAGCCGGTGACAACCGCCAGCGACGTCTATGCCCTCGGCGTGCTGCTGTACCTGCTGACCACGGGTCAGCGTCCCTACCGGCTGCAGGGCCTCTCACCGCTCGACGCCATGCGGGTGGTGTGCGAGCACGACCCAGCTGCTCCCAGCCGCGTGGCCAACACAAGAGACCGGCCAGCGCTGGCCGGCCCGCTCGACGCTGTCATCCTGCGGGCCCTGCGCAAGGCCCCCGAGGACCGCTATCCCACCGTCGCCGCCTTGCAGGCCGACCTGGCGGCCTGGCGCCAGGGGCTGCCGGTGTCGGCGGCACCCGATCCCGTGGGCCGCCGTCTCTCTCGCTTCGCCCGACGTCACCGGTTGGTCGTAGCCGCCGCCGCTGCGGTGCTGGCCGCCCTCCTCGTCGGCGGCGGCGTTGCCCTCTGGCAGGCGCGTCTGGCCGCCGAGCAGCGCGACCGGGCCGAGCGTCGCTTCCAGCAGGTCCAGGCGTTCTCGCGCTCGCTCATCTTCGACGTCAACGACGCGCTCTCCCGTGTCGCTGGCAACACGGTCCCCCGGCGGCTCCTGCTCGACCGCGCTGTTCAGTTCCTCGACGGTCTGGCAGCCGATGCTGGCGACGACACCGCCCTCACCGTCGAACTCATCGAGGGTTACCGTCGTCTGGGCCGGGTGCTCGGCGACCCCACGTCCGCCAACCTGGGCGACCGCGCCGGGGCAGCACGCACCCTGGAGGCCGCGGTGCGCTTGACGGATCGCCTGCTCGCTGCAGAACCGGACCGCCTCGCCTGGCTGGAACTGGCGCTCGATGCGACGCACGAACTGGCCTCGGTACAGCTGCGCACCGGCGATGCCACCGGCGATGCGGCCGGCAACGCCACGCGGCAGCGTCGCGATGCCCTGCTCGCGCAGCTCGAGCGTCTCCACGGCGACGCCGTCGAGGCGCTCCCGGCGATTGTGCGCGGACGCACCTACGTGGGCAGCATGCTTGAGGGCGACGCGCGGCACGGACAGGCTGAACAGGAGTATCGGGGCGCACTCGCGCTCCTCGACCGGGCCGCCCCATCGGCCGCACTCGCCCACCTGCGGGCGCCGCTCGTGAAACGCCTTGGTGCCGTGCTGCAACGGCTTGGTCGGAACGACGAGGCCGAGGCCCAGTACCGCGTGGCCCTGGCACTGGACGAGCAGCCCCTGGCCGCCGATCCGCTCAATCCGGGCCTTCAGTTCGACCTGAGCGTGACCTTGTCAAACCTTGGTGGCCTCCTCATGCTCCAGGGCTCTCGCGACGATGCCATGGCCGTGCTCGATCGATCGCTTGCCATTCGACGGACGCTCGTCGCCACTGACCCAGGTGACCTGCGTGCCGCCGAAAGCCTTGCCGGGCTGCTCGGACGCTACTCGACCTACGCCTACGAGGCCAGGCAGTTCGACCGTTCCGTCGCCTTCAACCGCGAGAAGGTCGCCCTGCGCGAGGCCATCGTCTCGCGTGAAGGAGCGACCCCGCGTAGTCTCTCCGACCGCGCCCTGGCGCGGCTGGAACTGGCCATGGCGCTGGTGGCGGAGGGCGAACCGACAGTGGGCGCACACCGGCGCCGGCTCCTCACGGAAGCCGAGCGCGTGCTGGCCTCGGTCCTCGTCCGCGAGTACACGACGCCCAGCCTGCAGGCAGCCGTGAGCGTCGAGGCGTTCGCGCAGGCGCGAGCCAGTCTTGCAGCACGCCTGGCACGGCTTTCGTCTTCCACCAGCCCTGCCGAAGCACGATCGCGCTGACCACCGCCGCGCTCAACCGTGGTCAGCGGTTTCCCGCTCGGCCCGCCCCTCGACGCGCCTCACGGGAACGTCACGGTCTGGACCGGCGTGGGTGCGCTCGTGCCGCAGGCGTTCGACGCCGTCACCGCGAAAGTGTAGGTGCCCGGCGGCGGCGGAATGGTGAACGACCGCGTCGTCATCGGCAGCGCCCCCACGTACGCGCCGCCCACGACGATCGTGTAGGCCGTCGGCGCCGCCCCGCTCGCGGGCGGATCCCAGATCACGTTCAACACGCCACTCGCGTTGAAGGCGGCGAAGTTCCGCGGCGGCTGCGGCGCGCCCGAGCACGCGCCCGGGAACGTCAGCGTGACGGCGTTCGACCCGCCGCTCGAGCCGGCGGCGTTGGTCTGGCGCACCGAGAATGTGTAGGTGCCGGGCGGCACGGCCGGATACGTGAACGTTTCGGTCGGACCGAGCGGCAGCGACGCCACCACCGGGCCGGTCACGTCGAGCACGGCATTGCTCGGCGCACCACCGCCGAAAGTGGGCGTCCACGCCAGGGCCAGCGCGCTGCCATTCACGAGGCCGAGCAGGTTCGACGGCGCCGACGGCGCCACCGGCACGTTGACGTTGGCCACGATCTCGTTCGACGGGCTGCTCACGCCCGAGGCCGTGATGCTGCGCAGGCGGATGAAGAACGATCCGGTGGGCAAGGCTACCGTGACCGCCGGCGTCGCGCCGAGCGGCAGGGCGCCGATGACCGAGCCGGGCGTCGGTCCGCCCTCGAGCTGCAGGGCGATCACGTCCGGCCCCGACGTGGGCAGCGTCCACGCCATCGACACCGTGTTGCCACTGATGCCGGTGATGCGGAAGTTCGACGGCGGCTGCGGCCCGACGGGCGGCGCCGGATCCACGGTGAGCGACACGGTGACCGTGTTGCCCGGACCCACGGTGTTCACGGCGCGATAGGTGAAGCTGTCGGCGCCGGAATAGCCGGTGGCGGGCGTGTAGGTGAAGCTGCCGTTGGCGTTCAGCGCAAGGGTGCCGTGCGCCACGTTCGACTGCAGCACCGCCGTCAGCGAGGCGCCGCCATTCGCGCTGTCGTTGGCGAGCACGCCTGGGGCGGCCACGGTGAGCGCGGTGTTGAACGCCGTGCTGTAGGCCTCGGCGACGGTGGTCGGCACGGCGGCATTCACCATGAGCGACACGGTCACCGCGTTGCCGTTGCCAACGCCGTTCACGGCGCGATAGGTGAAGCTGTCGGCGCCCGCGTAGCCGGTGGCCGGCGTGTAGGTGAAGCTGCCGTTCGCGTTGAGCACGAGCGTGCCGTGCGCCACGTTCGACTGCAGCGACGCCGTCATGGCCCCGCCCCCGTTCGTGTTGTCGTTCGCCAGCACACCGGGCGCGGAGATGCTGAGCGGCGTGTTGAACGGCGTCGTGTAGCTGTCGGCCACCGTCGTCGGCGCCGTGGCGCCGACCGCGATCGACACCGTCACGACGTTGCCGTTGCCGGCGCCGTTGGTCGCGCGATAGGTGAAGCTGTCCGGGCCGTTGTAGCCGGTGGTGGGCGTGTAGCTGAAGCTGCCGTTCGCGTTGAGCGTCAGCGTGCCGTTCGACGTCCCGGTGACGAGCACGGCGGTCAGGTTGCCGCCGCCGTTGTTGTTGTCGTTGGCCAGCACGCCAGGCGCGGCTACGCTCAGTGTCGTGTTGAAGGGCGTGCTGTAGGTGTCGGCCACCGTCGTCGGCGCGCCCCCGTTCACGGTCAGCGACACCGTCACGACGTTGCCGTTGCCGGCGGCGTTGGTTGCGCGATACGTGAAGCTGTCGGGGCCGTTGTAGCCGGTGGTGGGCGTGTAGGTGAAGCTGCCGCTGGCGTTGAGGGACAGGGTGCCGTGCGCCACGCCCGTGACCAGCACGGCCGACGTCGAGCCGCCGCCATTGGCGATGTCGTTGCCGAGCACGCCAGGCGCCGCCACCGTGAGGAGCGTATTGAACGGCGTGCTGTAGGCGTCGGCCACCGTCGTCGGCGCGGCGCCGTTGACCGTGAGGGTGACGGTGACGACGTTGCCCGAGCCGTTGGTGTTGGTGGCGTAGTAGGTGAACGAGGTGGTGCCGCTGAAGCCCGTGGTCGGCGTGAACGTGAAGCCGCCGTTCGTATTGAGCGCGAGTGTGCCGTTGGCGGTCGTCGTGTCGAGCACGGCGGTCATGGCGCCGCCGCCGTTGGCGTTGTCGTTGCCGAGCACGCCTGGGGCGGCCACCGTGAGCGGCGTGTTGAACGCGGTCGAGTAGCTGTCGGCCACCGCGATCGGCGCCGTGGGCGACGCGGTGTTGAGCGCGACGCGCCAGGCGCCGCGGCCGTGCGTGAAGGCGTAGAGCTGGTAGGGCGCGGTGTCGTTGAATTCCAGGGCCTCGACCGGCGTGTTGGAGAACCCGGTGTTCTCGAGGTACCAGCTCGCGCCGCCGTCGACCGACGTGAACACGCCGAGGTCGGTGCCCACGAAGACCTGCAGCGAGTCGGTGGGATGCACGACCACCGACAGCGCCGGAATCTGCGGCAGCGCCGTGATGCCGCTGCCGACGCTGGGCGCCCACGTCGCCCCGCCGTCGACCGACTTGTAGAGGTTGTTCACGCCGAATGCCGACACCGTGGCGTAGGCGATGTTCAGGTTGCCGGGGTCCCACGCGATCCACGAGATGAAGTTCGACGACGGCCGGGTGTTGGCCCACACCGTGGCACTCGTCGCCGTCAGCGCGGCGGTCTGGACGGCGATGTAGCCGTCGGACATCCCGTAGAGGACGCGGTTGCCGTCGAGCGGATGCGTGGCGATCGCCGACACGGAGCCGTTGCCGGGAAGGAGGGCCGAGGCGCGCGTCCAGGTGCCCGCCTGGTTGGTCGTGCGCCACGCGAACCAGCCGCCCGTCCACAGCTGCTGGCGGCTGGCCTGGTTCATCACGAACGTGCTGATGAACGGAAAGCCGTTGTCACCCGTGATTCCCGACACGGCGTTGGAGAACGTGGTCCCGCCGTTCAGCGAGCGCTGGATCGAGAGACCGGTGTTCTCGAGGAACAGAACGTCGTTGCTGGCGTTGCCGTCGCCCAGCGTGTCGACGGCCACGTAGCCGCCGTCACCGCCTGACAGCACCGACCATGTCGACCCGCTGGTAGTGCCGCGCTGCGTGCCGTTGTCCTGCAGGCCGCCGAAGAACGTGGCGCCGTTGGGATATACCGCGCCGTCGTAGAACTGCGTGGTGACGTAGCCGTTGTTGCGATCGACCCACGTGGGGCTGCCCACGACGGGATTGCCACAGACCGCCGCCAGTGTGTTGCCCACCGGTGCGCGCGCGTCGTCGACCCGCTCGACGCCGCCGTCACTCGTCGAGAACAGGATGCGGTTGGACGTGCCATTGAAGCCGGGATGGAACACCAGCCCGTGCTGGTCGGCGTGGTGGTACTGCGGGTCGACGCCCTTGTCGAACCACCAGTAGCTCGCCACGCCCCAGTTGGCACCGCCGTCGTCCGAGCGGAACAGATCGATACCGCCCGCCCACACACGGTTCGGATCGAGGGGATCCACGGCCAGCACGTTGTCGTACCACCCCTGGTTGAGGAACTGGTTCGCGGCACCGAACGAGCAGTCGAGGAGCACGCCGAAGACCGGATTCGACAGCAACAGCCGGTTGATCTTCTGCTGGTCGGTACTCACCGCCAGCTTGGCGTCGAGCCGCGTCGTGAAGCTGCCGGAGTCGCCGTTGGACACCGACCGGTACACGGCGTGCAGGCCATCCGCGCCCGGACCGCCCGCCGTCGTACTGGCCGACATCACGTACACCACCGCCGGATTCGACGGCGCCACCGCGATCGAGCTGCGACCCATGCCCGCGCTGCTCAGCACGTTCGAGAACGTGGAGGCGTCGCTGTCGTCGGCACGATACACGGTGCCCTGCGCGAAGTTGCCGCAGGCGCCGAACACGAAACCCGAGGCCCCGGTGAGCTGCATCGTGACCTGCGTGCAACCGTTCACCGCGGTGCCGTTCACGAGTTGCGTCCACGACGCGCCGCCGTCGATCGAGCGGAAGAGGCCGGTCCGCGTGGCCGCCCACAGCCGCTGTGTGTTGCGCGGGCTGACGATGAGGCTGTTGACGTAGTGGAAATTGCTGTTGTTGGTCGAGGCCAGCTGCGTCCACGTCACGCCGGCGTCGGTCGAACGGAAGATGCCGGCGCCGCGGATGGCGTCGGCGTTGAAGAAGCCCTCACCGGTGCCGGCGTAGAGGGTGCTGGTGTTGCCGGGCTCGAAGGCCAGTGACACCACGGCCAGGTTGGCCATCTGCAGCTGCGCCAGCGGCGTCCAGGTGGCGCCGGCGTCGGTCGACGTCCACACGCCGCCGGCCACGCCGCCCGCGTACATCACGCTGGGGTTGCCCGGATCGATGAGCAGGGCGCGGGTGCGGCCGCCCTGGTTCGACGGACCGAGGTTCGTCCACGTGGTCAGCGCGGCGCCGGGCGCCGCCGCCACCCCGTCGGGCAGGTCGTCGTAGCTGGGCGCCAGGGCGCCGAGGGCCGACGAGTAGCGGGGCATGGCGCGCATCTGCTGCAGCGCCGCCAGGTAGCGCGACGCGTCGAGCGTACGCGTGCCACTGGTGACGTCCGTGCCGCGCGTCACGATCGGCCCGGTGCGGCTGTTCACATAGAACGTCAGCGCCTCGCTCGGCTGATCGAACCGCTTGCCCGGCCCCTCGCCACGCTCGCGCTCTTCGCCCTCCATCGCGGCCTCGAGCTGCAGCCGGCGCGGGTCGGCGAAGCGGCGCTCGAGCACGCGCCCGGCGAGCGGACCGACGGCGAGGCCGACGGCGGTGACGCAGCTGAGAAGGAAGAAGATTCGGGCGCGGGCGGGTGACGGCATGCGATCTCCGGGGCGAATGCCTGTATAGCGTCGTTCGGCGCGGGATCATATCGCGCCCGCTGGAGGTCCCGGGCCGGGCGGACAACGGTTGTCGGAACCCGCGGGCAACACGTCGCAGAAGCGCGCAGGGCGAAATGCGGCGGCGCCGTCCAGATTGAGGATTGAGTGCCCCGCCGAAGCACTGCACAACGATGGGCGATGCACGGGTCGTGGCGCCGGACCACGACGGAACGGACGCGCGGGGCGGGGTCAACACCCAGTGGCGGACGAGCACTTCGGGTCAGAGTGATCCACCAGGTGGGCCGCAGGGGGCGTCGTCGTGTCGAGGGCGCACGCAGCGCTCCGAGGCGATCTCTGCTGGCGCCCCTGCCGAACGTGCGTGGCGCGCCAACCGCTACGCGCGCATGATCGCCCGAAGTCGCCGTTGCGCGCGCCACGCCGCGCGCAACAGCCAGACGCCAGCTCCCAGCATCACCGCGCCGAGGCCAAGGCCCATCCACGACACGGGCGATTGCAGGCTGGCCCAGATGAACCCCGAACCAAGCACGATCAGCACGAACCCGAAGAGCCCGGCGCGCACCACGGCCAGCAACTCGCCGCCACCGCCGATGACCTTGCGCAACCGGCGCGTCGGCGCGTCCACGCCCAGCGGGACCTCGCCCGACAGCTGCTGCAGCGCCAATGACAGCCGGCCGCGCGGATCGTCGCGGACGACGCCGGACCGCACCATGGCCGTGACATCGGCCTCGTCCGCCGCGGGCGTCCCTGGCGCCGGTAGCACCGCCTCCGGCAGACTGGCCGCCAGCGCCACCTCCGCTGGCGCCGTACGGGCTGGCCACAGCAGCACCCCGGCATCGCGCTCGTAGCAGGAGCCGCCCAGGTGAAGCCGCCAGCGCCCGGCGGTGTCTTCAGGACGCTCACCGGGAAGCCGCTCGCGCGCCAGGTCCTCGAAGTTGGCGAACCATTGCAGGGCCGCCGTCTCTCGCACGGCGTCACCGCCATCCGCCGCCTGCAACGCGCGCAAGGCGCCGCGCAGCCGCAGACCACACTCTTCGTAGTCGTCCATCGCGAAGAGATCGCCCGTCTCGATCATCACGCACGACGAGTACCGTCGCTCGACGAAGCGAATCCATTCTTCGAAGTAGCCCCCGAGCGCCGCCGGCACGAGCGAGAGCATGGCGGCGTGGCGCGAACGCGCCCGCGTCGCGTACGCCCGCACGGCCGCGCATGGCACGACGTACTCGAACAGGGGCGAGGATGCCGCATCGTCCTCGTATACGCGGCGCATGACCAGGTCCTCCGGCGCGAACCCCGCGAGCCAGAAGAGCGGAATGGTGTACTTGGCTTCGATCTCCGGCTCGCTGGACGCCGCGACTGGTGCGGCCTCCAGCGCACGCCGCGTCAGTGCATCACGCGACGCGCATCCGCGAAACACGGCGTAGTTTCCCATGCAGGTCCTTCGTCAGCGCCACAGCATCCGGGCCACGAGATTCACCCCGCCCGCGAGGACGGCGAGCACGAACGATGCCTTGTGCGTGCCGGGGTAATGCGATAGACGGTGCGGCCGGTCGACGCCGAAGCGCTCCAGCAGCTCACGTCGAGACATCGGGAACACCAGGGTTGCCAGGCCCAGCACCGCACAGAAGGGCATCAGGAACGCCGCCTCGAGCGCGAACCGGTCTGCCGCTCCGGCGCCACGCCACTGCCAGATCGACGAGGCCGTTCCGAGCAACACGAGTAGTGCTCCTCCCCAGCGCTGAACCCGAACCGACGGCATGCTGCCCTCCGCGCTCGCCCGGGCGTCGGCACCCTCGCCCGTCCGCGGAATTCTGCCACAGTCCTCGCGCCGGAAGCCTTCGCCCCTCAGCCCTGGTCACTCCATCACGCAAACGCCGGGCGTGGCCCGCCGCGGCGGGTATGATGCACGCGCGGCGCTGACGCCGACCATCAGGAGCGTGCGGGTGCATCCGAGCCATCGCAACCGATCCTTGCGGGTCTCCCTGATCGTCTGTGCCACGCTCATCGTTCAGGCCTGCAGCGCCCCTCCGGCCGAACGTCCCGCGAGGGCGGCGGCCGATGACCCGGTGTCCGTGTCGATCGCGCAGGGCACGTATCGCGCCCGGCCCGCCCACGAGGCGGTCCTGGCGTTCCTCGGTGTGCCCTACGCCCGGCAGCCCGTGGGTGAGTGGCGCTGGCGCGAGGCGGAGCCTCCCGCCACCTCGACCCTGACCGTCGACGCCGACGCGTTCGGGCCGACGGCGCACCAGCCGCGCGACGAGAACGAGCGCGCGTCGTTCCAGCCGCAGGGCGAAGACTGCCTGAGCCTCAACATCTGGACGCGCGGTCCGCGCCCCGACGGCCGGCCGGTGATGGTCTTCATCCACGGCGGCGCGAACGTGAGCGGCGGCTCGGCCGACCCGCTCTACGACGGCCACAACGTCGTCCGCGACAACGACGTCGTGCTCGTGACGATCAACTATCGACTCGGGCCATTCGGATTCCTCGACCTGTCGGAGGTGGGCGGGCCCGCCTACGCCCGCAGTCGCAATCTGGGATTGCTCGACCAGCTCGCCGCGCTGCGCTGGGTGCGGGCCAACATCGCGGCGTTCGGCGGCGATGCCGGCAACATCACCGTCTTCGGCGAGTCGGCCGGCGGCTCGGCCATCATGCGCCTGCTCGGGATGCCGCTCGCCAGGGGGTTGTTCGACAAGGCCATCATCGAAAGCGGCGGGCCGGCCAACATCAGGGTCAAGGGCTACCCGAAGGCCGACGACGTGCCGGCGGGGCGTGCGCTCACCCGCGAGATGATGCAGGAGGCGGGCGTCACCGATCTCGCCGGGCTGATGGCGCTCCCGGCCGAGTCCGTCATGGCGGCCGCCGCAGCCGTGGCTCGGCGTCGCGGCGACACCATGGGCATCAGCACGTGGGGCGCGCGGGTCGACGAAGTGGTCCTGCCGGACGACCTGTTCGGGAACATTCGCCGGGGCGCGAACCCCGGCGTGAAGGTCCTCATCGGCACCAATGAGGATGAGATGCTCTACTTCCGCCTCTACGACCGCGACTTCGAGCGCGGGCTGATGCGCGAGTACCACGCCACGGCGACGAGCATGGGCCGCCCGTTCGGCAAGGTGAAGGCGCTGGCCGATCGCTACATCGGCGGCAGCAGCGACCCGATGCGCTACGTCGATTTCGCCGGCGAGTTCTGGCTTCGCCAGCCGTCGATCCTGCTGGCCGAAGGGCAGTCGCACCACAACGACGTCTTCATGTACCTCTGGACGTGGGATTCACAGGTGCCGGGCCTCGGGGCAGCCCATGCCATCGAACTGCCGTTCGTGTTCGGTAACCTGCGCGACCAGAGTGCCGTGGCCCTCACAGGTGCGAATCCGCCCGCCGAGCTCTCGCGACGGATCCAGGCGGCCTGGACCGCGTTCGCGCTCACGGGCACCCCGACCGCCGGCGGTGAGACGCCGTGGCCCCGCTACACCCCCGCGTCCAGGGCCACGATGATCCTGACCGACGGCCCGTGGCGCGTGGTCGACGATCCCAGGGGGGACGACCGCCAGATCCTGCGCGAGATGTTCGACGTCGACACCCGGTAAGGGCCGTGATGCCGACGCAGCGGCTCAGCGGCGACCTTGCGCGGGACGTGAGGCCTCGAGCAGGCGCTCGAGGCCGTCGAGGATGAGCTCCAGCCCGAAGCCGAAGTCCATCCGCCCGTCGTACGAGCCGTCCGCCACTTTCTCGGACATCTCGCGCATGTAGGGATACGTCTCGGGCGGGAGCATCGGCAGGAAATGCTGCGCGGCGCTGGCGTACTCCTCGGGGTCGACCGGAAACTTCTGTTCGTGCAGGGTGAAGCCGTAGATGTAGCAGTCGAGGGCGTTCCACGCGCGGTCGGCCAGCGGGATCGAGAAGCCCGCCTGCCGCAGGCAGCCCACGGTGGCGTCGATGTCGTGCAGCATCACCGGGCTGACGTTGATCCGTGACATGAGGAGCGCGGTGGCCCACGGGTGGCGCCCCAGCACGGCATGGGCCGAGAGGGCCCGGCGGCGCAGCGCCTCCTTCCAGGGCACGCCGGGCGCGGGCGCCTCGATCTCCGACACCACGCGTTCGACCATGCCGTCGAGCAGGTCGTCGCGGTTCGCGACGTGGTGGTAAAGCGACATCGCCTCGACCCGCAACGCCACGGCCAGTTTCCGCATCGACAGCGAC
>NZ_JALHPM010000142.1:0-16594 GCF_022842525.1 Luteitalea sp. | reverse complement strand
GACGGGCAAGTACGCCCCGAAGTAAGCGAGGCGCAGCGTCGGTCCCTCAGGAGGGGCTGGCGCGAACTCCCGGACAAAGGCGCAGCCGCATCGCAGCGTGTCTGCGCCCTTGTTCGTTCACGCGACTCCCTGCATTCAGGGATGGTGGCTGGCGATCAGCCCCGCCGATATCAGTTCTTCCAGCAGGGCCATCGACGCCCGACCCGACGACCCCGGCGCCCGACCCGACAAACCCGGCGCCCGCGCGACCACGTGGGCGTCGCCCGTCGCCCCGTCCGTCCCGGCAGTGACGGGCGAGCCTCACGCTGGCGAGGCCGGCGTGGGGGACCACGGCAGATCGCGGATGAGGCGGTCTGCGGCCGCGACCAGGGCGATCAGCGGTCTCGCGTCCGGCGATTTCTCCCAGGCGCGACACCACGCCGCCCACTGGGGCCGGTCGAGCAGATGCAGGAGCAGCCAGTCGGCCGCGCGCAGCGAATCGGTTATATGACCGAATGTCATCGGTCTTGCCGCTGACGCGGTGAGCGCCAACGCGACGAGCGCATAGGCCGATACGAGCGAGGCGGCGACCGACCGAAGCCCGTCGCCCTGATAGGCCACCCAGGATCCGAACAATCGGGTGCCCAGGTAACGGGCCAGTGCTTGCTCGGCGTCGGCTGCGGTCACCGGCGTCGCGTCACCGGAGGGATCGGTCAGGCCGGCCGGCCAGGCGGCCGGCTGCCACGCCTCGGGGACCTGGGCGATCAGCGCATCCCGCACGGTCGAAGCGAGGTGGTTCGTGCTGACGGGCTGCGTCAACAGCCGGGCCAGATCGGGATGGCGCCAGGGCCGGGCGACGAGCACTTCGAGGGCGCCGTCCGAGGGCCGCCACGCCCGCAGGACATCGGTCCAGCACAGGGCACTGCCGAGGGCGGACGCCAGGGGGAGGGCGCCGCGCAGGACCGGCGCCAGAAAGTCCTGAAGCAGCCGGGTTTCCCATTGGTCGTACGACCCATGTCCAGCTAGGACACCGGGGCGAAGCAACGGCGGCCAGGCATCGCCGGCGTCGAGTGCGTCCACATGCACCCGTGGGTCGACTGAAATGTGGTCGATTGATAGAAAATTAGTGTCCGCCATGCGCCCCGAACTCTGGTGCCCAGCTCCGGACGCGACCATTCGCGCGGCCGTGCCGCACCAGACGGAGAGCGACTGGTGCCAGCCGCGGGCATCCGTCAACAACACGCGCGGAAACTGCCGGCAACTGGTTGGCAACGCCCCACTCCCCATCGTCCGCTCCAGGCTGCAGGCGGCATGGGCGACCGAGGGGGTATGGAAGACGCACTCGTTATTGGCCGTATGACCGAGAGTGCCATGGTTGAGCCAGCGGCCCCGGGTGCCTGGAGGGAGCGCGCCTGTGGCATCGGCCTGGTGGAGCATGACCAGGACGTGGTCGTCGATGGGAATGGGCCAGCCGGCTCGGCAGCAACTGCCCGTGTGGCCGCACGCGTAGGCCGCCAGACCGCGAAGGGTCCGGATCTGGCCGCCGGCCGGGGGCTGACGCGGGGCAGTCGCCATGGACCGAACTCGTGCTGGGGGAGTGCTGCTGGTGCCCGCTCTCGGACTCGAACCGAGATGCCCTTGCGGGCGGGGGATTTTGAGTCCCCTGCGTCTGCCATTTCGCCAAGCGGGCGTGGTCGGGCAGTGTACCAAATCGCGCCCCGGCGCGGGAGCGCCGGCCGCCTCAGGGCTTCGGGCTGTTGGCGCCGACCGTCCAGATGTAGAGCGTGCGACTGGTGCCGTTGGCGTCGGTGAAGGTCTCGACCGCGTCAGGTGCCCAGTCGCCCATGCCGAACTGGTGCGACACGATGCGGGCCCCCGGCTTGAGTTGACTCAACAACCGCGGCCGCAGCTTCACGTTCGATGAGGACAGGAGATAGAGCGTGACCACCGTCGCCGTCGACACGTCGGCTTCGAGCGCGTCTTCCTGCCGGAACTCGACCAGCGACTCGACCCCCGCCTGCTTGGCATTGGCGCGGCCTTCCGCGATGCGCGCCGGATCGATGTCGATCCCGATGCCTCGGGCGCCGAACTGCTTGGCCGCCGTCACGACGAGACGGCCGTCCCCCGAGCCCAGATCGACGACCACGTCGTTCTTGCCCACCTTGGCCATGGCCAGCATCCGCTCGACCACGTCCTGTGGCGTCGGCACGTACGGGGCCAGGTGAGGACGCTGCGTGCCGGCCATCGGGGCGGCGTTCAGCAGGCCCGTGCCCCAGGCCCCTCCGCCGATCATCACCATGGCCACCAGCACGGCCCCGAGAACTCGCCACTGTGCGCTCTGCATCCCACGCTCCTCGCCCGAGGCCGCCCAACTGCAGCCTCACGGCCACTTTACGACGCCGCGACGAGGCGCGCGGTCGGGTCCGGCACCGATGTGTCGGGGTGGCCAGCAAATTTGCGCTATACTGTGGGGGTTTCTAAGACCGCATCGCTGGAAGCGCTACCTGTGCATATCCGGAGAGAGGGGTGCCCGTGACATTTCAGGTCGGTGACAAGGTCATCTACCCGAATCATGGACTCGGTGTCGTTGAACGTATCGAGACCAAGACGATTCTGGGAACCGTGTGCGATTTCTATCAATTGCGCATGGTGGCAAATGAGACGACGGTGCTCGTGCCCGTCAACAATGTCGACAGCGTTGGCCTGCGCCGCGCCGTCTGTGACGAAGAAATCCAGCGGCTGTACGGCTTGCTTTCCGACGGCAACATCGACAGTCACCAGAACTGGAAAGGGCGCTTCAAGGACAATTCGGATCGGATGCGGACGGGCTCCATCTACGACGTCGTGGAAGTCCTGAAGAGTCTGTGTTACCTGAGCAAGACCAAGAACCTCTCCTTCCGCGAGAAGCGCATGCTCGACCGAGCCCGCTTCCTCGTCATCTCCGAGATTTCGGAAGTCACCCATCAGCCGATGACGGGCGTCGAGACCATGGTCGATGAGGCGCTCTGCAAGTGCTTCAAGACCAAGGACGAAAGCATCCCCGTGCGTCGTCCGGTCACCACCACGGCGGTGGCCATGGCCGCGAAGGTCGTCGCCCCCAAGGTGGCCACGGCCACGCGAGCGACCGCCCGTCGTGCAATGAGCGGCAACTAGGGGCCTGGCGCCGCGTCGAGGAAACCGCAGGGAGCCCGGCGACCGAGAGGTCACCGGGCTCTTTCGCGTTGTATAGTGCCGAGGCGGTATCCCCGCCGCCCCTGGCTCCCGTGCTCACCGTCATCACCGCCATTCGCAGCGTGCTCGCCTATGTGTTCGTGATCGCCTACGTGGTGATCATCGGCACGCCGGCCGTGCTCCTCGCCCTCGCCACCAACACCCATCGCCACCTGCTCGTGCTCGGCATCGCCTGCGTGCGCATGGCCATGGCCATCCTGGGCATTCGCGCCGAGGTCGCTGGCCGCGAGCACATCCAGCGACATCGGGCCGCCCTCTACACCGTCAATCACGCGAGCAACGTCGAGCCGCCGATCATCTTCGCCGTGCTGCGCGAACTCACGCCGCGGTTGAAGGTCGTCTACAAGGCCGTGCTCAGGAAGTTGCCCATCCTGGGCCGAGGCTTCGATCTCGTCGGCTTCGTGCCGATCGAACGCGAGCACCGCGAGCGCGCCACGCAAGCCATCGATCGGGCAGCCAGGAGCGTCCAGTCGGGCAACTCCCTGCTGATGTTTCCGGAAGGGACGCGCAGCCGCACCGGCGCGCTGCTGCCGTTCAAGAAGGGGGCCTTCGTGCTCGCCATCAAGGCCCAGGCCCCGGTCGTGCCTGCGGCCATCTTCGGCGCCGCCCGCGCCATGCGCCCCGGCAGCCCGCTCATCTGGCCGACGACGGTGCGGGTGCACTTCGGACCACCGATCGAGACGGCCGGCCTGCAGATTGGCGAGCGCGACGCCCTCACCGAGCGCGTCCGCGACGAAGTGGCGCGGCTGCTGGTCGAGGCCGAGGCCGCCGATCGGGAGGCCCAGACCGACAGGCGGTCCGGGGCGGCCTCACCTCGCTAGTCGCGTGGCCTCGGCGGTCTCACCCGCCGACCGTGAAGCGCAGTTCGAAAGGCACGAGCGGCTGGGCGTCGAACGCCGTGATGCCTGGCGTCAGCCGGACGATCACCGTGCGGAACCGGTCGAACGGCCCCGAGAACTTCAGCTCCAGCGTCCGTCGGCCCTGATCGTAGCTGGCGACGAACGGCGGCGTCGCCACCGGCGGCACCCCCCGCTCCGCGGTTTCGGCCGTGTCGTAGGCCACCGTGACGTTGCCCTTGAACGACTCGGCCGTCATGTCGCGCGAGAACTGCAGTCGAATCCTGGCGTCCTGCGCCACGTCGACTTCGCCCGCCGTCGGCGTGGAGAAAATCACCTGTGGCGGCGGTGCGGCCGCGACGGCCTCGGTGACCGTTTCGGTCGGAGCCGTGTCGGTCACCGGTTTGGTGGCGGTGATCGCGGTGGCCTCGATCCATACGAGGCCCTTGCTCGTGCGGACGTCGCCCTGCACCTCGAGCCATCGTCCCGTGTCGACGCGCGCCTCGACGTTGAGGTCGAGGTTCGGGCCGCGCGGGCGTCGCCCGACGACCCACACGCTCGAGTCTGCCAACTGGATGACGAAGTCGAACTTGCTGCGCGCCGGCGCGGCTGGCTGGTCGCCGAACAGGTTGCGGCCGCGGAAGCGGCCGCTGACGGTCACGGTCTGGCCGTCGTAGCGGGCCGGATCGAGCGCAAGGGCACGCACCGACGGCGCGGTGAGCGGTTCGGCCACGTTCACCTCGCTTACGACCAGGATCGGCAGTTCGCCCTGCGACGGCCAGTCCCGCTGCAGCACCTTCTGCGTCAGCGCCACGAGGCCGTAGGTGGCGACTCGCTGGTCGTCCTGGGTCAGCCGTCCGATGTCGATGAACGTGCCGGTGACCTCGACGTCGCCCTCCATCTGCGCCACCGCCGCGTCCCCGACCGTCAGCACGCGCGTCTGTCCGCTGAGCAGCGCCGTACCGACCTGATCGGTGACCAGCCGGGCACGGACGCGGACCGCCTGCAGGTGGTAGAAGCCGGGAAACGCCGCGAGCGCGTCGAGAGTCGTCGCGCGCCGCGCCGACGACAGCTCGGGACGAATCTGTGCCCCCGCCGGCACAACGCCGAGCACGAGGCCGAGCAGCGAGACGAGCAGGAAGCGGACCGCCATATGTGTGTAACGACGCCGGCCGAGGCGTCTCAGTTGACGCGCCGCCGCCCCACGCGGGCCAGGATGAGCCCGAGGGTCAGGAACAACGCCAGGCCGACGACGTGCCCGGTGACGCCCTCGTGCAGGAACGGCAGGCGTCCCAGACTCTCCTGGGCGTCCTCCACCCGGAGCACCGTCGGCATGTAGTCGCGCGACCCGTACAGCACCGCATAGGCGATCCCGGCGATGGACCCGCCGGCAATCAGGCCCGAACTGAACAGGGTGCCGGCGCTGACCTCGGACTCGTCGTGCGTCCCCGTGGATCGCTCGACGAGCCACCGCACCAGGCCACCGACGAAGATCGGGGCAGTGGTCGCGATCGGCAGGTAGGCGCCGACGGCGAACGACAACGACCGCACGCCGCACAACTCCATGGTCACCGCGATGAAGACGCCGGTCAGGACCAGGCCCCAGGGCAGGTTCTGGCTGAGAAGTCCCCGGATGATGGTGGACATCAGCGTGGCCTGCGGCGCGGGGAGCGCATTGGACCCGATGACCATCACCTTGTGCAGGTACAGTGTGGTGACGCCGATGATCAGCGCCGACACCACGACGCCGATGACCAGGCCGATCTGCTGCGCCCGTGGGGTGGCGCCGACGAGAAAGCCGGTCTTCAGATCCTGCGACGTTGCGCCGGCATTGGCCGCGGCGATGCACACCACGGCGCCGACCGTCAGGGCAATCGGGGCATAGAGGTCGCCCGTCCAGCCGATGCTCACGAAGATCGTGCAGGTCAGGATCAGCGTGGCGATCGTCATGCCGGAGACGGGGCTCGACGAACTCCCGATCAGCCCGACGATACGGGAGGCGACCGTCACGAAGAAGAAGCCGAAGACGACCACGAGCAGGGCCGCGAGGGGATTGCCCTGCGTCGGCATGCCGGGGGCCACCGCCAGGAACACCGCCAGCAGCAACGTGCCGCCCAGCACGATCCCCACCGGCAGGTCACGCTCCGTCCGCAGTTGCGTCCGCCCGGCGTGCTCGGCCCGGAAGTCCTTCACGCTGTCGCGGAACGACCCGATGATCGTCGGGATGGTGCGGGCCAGCGTGATGAGGCCGGCGGCGAGCACGGCGCCGGCGCCGATGTAGCGGATGTACTGGCTCCAGATCTGGCCCGGCGCCATGTCCACGATGCGGAGACCGTCGGGGGGCGCGGGCGGGAAGGGCATCGGCATGTAGGCGCCGAGAATCGTCAGCAGGGGGAGCAGCACCATCCACGACAACACGCCGCCGGCGACCATCTCGCCGGCGATCCGCGGGCCGATGACGTAGCCGACGCCCATGTACTCGGGCGAGATGTCGATGTTGACCGTGGCATTGGGGAACGCGCTGGTCTTCGGGGTGGTGTAGCCGACCTCGGTCCGTACCAGCTGGAAGATCCAGGGCAGCGCCTTGAACAGCGCGCCGATGCCCAGCCCCTGGAACACCAGCGTGGCCAGCTGCCCGCCGCGCTCGCCGGCAATCAGTACGTCGGCGCACGCCGCCCCTTCCGGATACGGCAGCACCCCGTGTTCCTTGACGATCAGGGCGCGGCGCAGCGGCACCATCAGCAGCACACCGAGGATGCCGCCCGCGAAGGCCAGCATCGTGATCTGGAAGTAGTTGAAGTAGGCCGGCCCGTAGGGCGTCAGGAAGATCAGCGCGGGAATGGTGAACACCACACCGGCGGCGACCGATTCGCCCGCCGACCCGATCGTCTGGACGATGTTGTTCTCGAGGATGGTGGAGCCCCCGAAGCGCTTGAGCACCGAGATGGCGAGGACCGCAATCGGGATGGACGCGCTGACGGTCAGCCCGGCGCGCAGTCCGAGGTACACGGTCGAGGCCCCGAACAGCAGGCCGAACAGCGCGCCGAGCAGCACGGCCTTGGCCGTGAACTCGGGCGGCGCCTGGTCCGGGGGCACATACGGGGAGAACGTCGGCTGAGCCATGAGGGGACGTATACCCCAAATCAGGGGACAGGGGACACGAGAACAAGGGAGAGGGCGCCAAGGGAGAAGGGGCAGGTTGGCGAGGGACACGTCCCTGGTCACGTCGGTCCTCGTCCCTTGTCCCTTGCCGCCCTTGTGACTCGTCCCCTTGTCCCTCCTCCCTTGACTCCGTGCTCTATCATTTCCCCTGTGTCCGACATGGAACGGGTCCGGGCTGGCGGTGACCAGGTCTCGGAACTCACGACGGCCCGGCTGTCCGTGTATCTGCGCTGCCTCGAGTCGCTGGACGCCAGCGGCGTCAACACCGTGTCCTCGCAAGGGCTGGCGCAGCAGTTCGCGCTCAACGCCGCGCAGATTCGCAAGGACCTGGCACACTTCGGCGAGTTCGGCATCCGCGGCGTGGGCTACTACGTCAAGGACCTCAAGCGTCACCTGCGACAGATCCTCGGGCTCGACCGCAGCATCAAGGTCGTGATCATCGGCGCCGGCAACCTCGGGCTCGCGCTGGCCGACTATGCCGGCTTCCGTCAGGATGGCTTCGACGTCGTCGCCCTGCTCGATACGGCGCGGGACAAGGTGGGGCAGTACTCGCGCAGCGGAGTGCCCATCCGCCACGCGAAGGAACTCGAGCGGCTCGTGGAACGCGAGAAGGTCGACATCGCGGTCCTGAGCGTCCCGGCCGACGCGGCGCAGGAGACGGTGGATGCGGCGGTCGCCGCCGGCATCCGGGCCATCCTCAATTTCTCGCCCGGCAGCCTGCGTGTGCCGCCGCACGTCAAGCTGAAGAGCATGGACCTGACCATCACCTTCGAGAGCCTGTCCTTCTTCCTCGCCAATGGCCACATCGATGCGTAAGCCCGTCGACGCTGTTCGGGAGGCGCCCCGCCCGGCCGTCCTCACGCATGCCGACGCCGAGGGGCGGGTGCGAATGGTCGACGTCTCGGGCAAGGCCGTCACCGACCGCGTGGCCGTCGCTCGCGGCTTCGTGCGGGTCTCCGCAGCGGCCCGTCGGCTGGTGCGCACCGGGGCCGTCAAGAAGGGCGATCCGCTGCAGGCGGCAAGGCTGGCCGGGATCATGGCGGCCAAGCAGACCGCCCACCTGATTCCGTTGTGCCACCCGTTGCCGCTGACCGCCGTGCAGGTGGACGTGGAACTGGCGCGCGGCGGCATCGCCATCGAAGCGACCGTCAGAACCTCGGGACAGACGGGCGTGGAGATGGAAGCCCTCACCGCGGTGGCGGTGGCGGGGCTGACCGTCTACGACATGCTGAAGGCCGTGGACACCGCCATGGTCATCGAACACATCCTGCTGGTGGAGAAGCGTGGCGGCAAGCGCGACGTCGTCCGCCCGACTCACGCGTGAGGGTTCCCATGGCCGTCGCTGCCTCATCGCACCAACGTGCGTTCCGATTCCCGCCGTCCGCCCCGCCGCGGATCCGATCCCTTGCCCAACTGCCCTCGGATCTGTTGCGGCAGCACCCGCGCCCCGACCTCCTGCAGCAGTGCACGGCGGATGGACTCAAGCCGAGTTCGACGGCGGCCTTCGTCGAGCGCGTGCGCGCCATCGGGCTTGCCCTCGAGGACATGGGGATGGCACCGGGCGACCGCGTCGCCATCATGTCCGAAACCCGCCAGGAGTGGGTGCTCGCCGACATGGGCCTCGTCACCGCCCGGCTGGTGACCGTGCCGGTCTATCCGACGCTCTCCGGCCCGCAGGCCCGCTACATCCTCGAGGACTCCGGGGCGCGTGGCCTGTTCGTCTCGGACGCCGTGCAGGCCGAGAAGATCCTCACGGTCCGGCACCTGCTGCCCGACCTCGAGTTCATCGTCGTCTTCACCGACGAGGTGCCGCCGTCGGCCGTCCGCGGCAGCCACACCGTGCTGCGCCTCGAGGGCGTGATCGAACGCGGGCGTGCCCTGGCAGGGGACCCCGCGGCCGTCGCCCGCTACGAGGCGGGCATCGACGCCGTCGAGCCCGACGACCTCCTGACCCTCATCTACACGTCGGGCACGACCGGTGAGCCCAAGGGGGTGATGCTGACGCACGAGAACGTGCTGTCGAACCTGCGCGCCGTCGTCCCCGTGCTGGACCTGCAGCCGCAGGACGTGGCGCTCAGCTACCTGCCGCTCAGTCACGTGTTCGAGCGGATGGTGACGTACCTGTATCTGCACGAGGGGCTCAGCGTCTGTCACGCCGAGTCGCTCGACACCCTGGCCCGCGACCTCCAGCTGGCCCGGCCGACCGTGATGACCGGCGTGCCGCGCGTCTACGAGAAACTGCACGGCCGCATCCTCGACGTGGTCGCGACCGCGCCGGCGTTTCGCCGGCGGATCTTCGACTGGGCCGTGCGCGTGGGCACCGAGGCCTCCGCCGTCCGTCGCGCCGGACGGACGCTGTCGCCGTTCCTCAGGATGCAGGAAACCGTGGCCGACGGTCTGGTGGCCACCAAGATCCGCGAGCGTGTCGGCGGTCGCCTGAAACTGGCGGTCTCGGGCAGCGCGCCGCTGCCGGCGCACATCGCCACCTTCTTCCACGCGGTCGGCGTGCCGCTCATCGAGGGCTACGGCCTCACCGAGACGTCGCCGGTCATCACCGTCAATCCACGCACCACGCCGCGCTTCGGCAGCGTCGGGTGCGCGATCGACGGCGTCGAGGTCGCGATCGCCGACGACGGTGAGATCATGACGCGCGGGCCGCACGTGATGAAGGGCTACTGGAACAAGCCCGAAGACACCGCCACGGTGCTGCAGCCCGATGGCTGGTTCCACACCGGCGACATCGGCACCCTGAGCGACGACGGCTACCTGACGATCACCGATCGGAAGAAGGAGTTGCTCGTCACGTCGGGCGGCAAGAAGATTGCCCCGGCCCCCATCGAGGCGCTGCTCAAGCGGCATCCGCTCGTGGCCGAGGCCATGATCGTCGGCGAGGGCCGCAAGTTTCCCGCGGTGCTGATCGTGCCCAATTTCACGGTCCTCGAGCATCGCCTGAAGGTGCTGGGGATGGAAACGGGGTCCCGCGAGGCCCTCGTGGCCCGCGAGGACGTGGTGTCGCTCTACCACGAGGTGGTCGAGCCGCTCAATCGCGACCTGGCGCAGTTCGAGCGTCTCAAGAAGGTGGCCCTGCTGCCGGTGGAGTTCAGCATCGCCACCGGCGAACTGACGCCGACGATGAAGCTGCGGCGCAAGGTGGTCCTCGATCGATGGCAGGCGGTGGTCGATCGCATGTACGAAGGCGTATGAGGCATCGCCCGGACGGCCGCGTGAGCGGCGCCCGGGGCATGCAGGAGAGATAGCGATGAGTGCGAAGGTCTACGAGGCGATCAACGAGCAGGTCAACAACGAACTGGCGGCGTCGCACAGCTACCTGGCGATGTCGGGCGTCTGCGAGGAGCTCAATTTCCCCGGCGCCGCCCACTGGTTCCGTGTGCAGAGCGAGGAAGAGCGCGGGCACGCCCTGCGGTTGTTCGACTTCATCCACGCCCGCAACCACGGCGTGACGCTGCGCGCGATTCCCTTCGAGGGGGCGCAGGGGGCGACGTTGCTCGACGTGTTCCGCGCCTCGCTGGCCCAGGAGGAGCGCGTCAGCGCCCAGATCGATGCGCTCTACGACGTGGCCATGCAGCAGAAGGAGTTCGCGGCCGTCGTCGAGCTCCAGTGGTTCGTCACCGAGCAGGTGGAGGAGGAGAAGTCGGCGCGCGACATCATCGCCCGGCTGGAGATGGCGGGCACCGACACGCGGGCCCTGCTCGAGATCGACCGCGAACTCGGCGCGCGGGCCGGCGGCGGCAGCAGCACCGGCGAGGCGGGCGAGGCCAGCTAGCGCGACGCCGCGTCGCGCTACTCGAAGATCTGCGCCTTGGGCAGGGGCCACCAGCGCAGCTGGACCTTGCCGATGATGTACTTCTTGGGCACCGAACCCCAGTGGCGGCTGTCGGAACTGTTGTTCCGATGGTCGCCCATCACGAAGTAGTAGCCCTCCGGGATCTCCTGCGGTCCCCAGTCGTCGTGCCCGCGATACTCGCTGGGCACATAGGCGTCTTCCAGCTGCACGTCGTTGACGAACACGCGGCCGTCGACGATGCGCACGCGATCGCCCTCTTCGGCGATGACGCGCTTGACGAACGACTTGTCGGGGTCCACCGGGTACCACAGCATCACGATGTCGCCGCGGTGCGGATCCCCGAGCTTGTAGATCGCCTTGTTGACGATCAGGCGGTCCTGGTCGGCCAGCGTGGGCGCCATGCTCTGGCCCTCGACGCGCGCCACCTGGAAGCCGAAGGTCACGATCAGCGTCGCGTAGACGGCAGCGGACGCGAGCGTCTTGAACCAGGTGAACAGTTCCTCGCCGGCGCGCACCCAGATGGAGGGGCGACGCACCTCAGCCGTGGCGGCGCGCAGGGCCTCGTCGGCGGCCTGCGCGGTGACGGGAGCGACGACGGGCGTGAAGCCGGAGGGCGGGTTCGGGCCGACGACCGCGGCGAACTCGGCAGGGGCGGCCTCGAGGCTCACAGCTGCAGGTACTCGCGCAGCCGCTTCGTCTGGCTGCGACTGACCGGGATCTCCGTCGACTTCGCGTCCCGCATCCTCAGGATGAAATTCCGGCTGAACCAGGGGACTATCTCCTTGATCTTGTTGATGTTGACGAGATACGACCGGTGCACGCGCCAGTAGACCGCCGGGTCCAGATGCGCATGCAGCTCATCGAGCGTCCGGTGATTGGACGTCCCCGTCACCTGACTGGCTACGACCGTGACCTCGTCCTCGTTCAAGGAGGCGTAGATGAGGTCCTCGGCCTGCACCAGCAAAATCCGGTCGTCGACCTTGACGACCAGCGGAGACCGCCGGCTCTGTCGGGCGGTCACCGCTTCCACAATCTGCGCCAGCGCCTCGGGGGAGACGGCCTGCGCCCGCGAGGTCTCCAGCCGCCGCCGCGCGCGCCCGAGGGCCTGTTCCAGTCGGCTGGGGTCCACCGGCTTGAGCAGGTAGTCCACCGCGTTGACCTGGAAGGCGTCCAGGGCGTACTGGTCGAAGGCCGTCACGAACACGATGTGCGGCGGCGCCGGCCGCGAGGCGGCCTGGCGCGCGACTTCGAATCCCGTCAGCCCGGGCATCTGGACGTCCAGGAACACCAAATCCGGTTCGAGGTCTTCGAGCAGGCCCAGGGCCGAGATGCCATTGTCGGCCTGCCCGATCACTTCGACCTGCCCTGCCTGCGACAGGAGGTAGCAGAGCTCCTCCCGCGCCGGCTGTTCGTCGTCCACGACCAGGGCGCTGAGCTTCATGTTACGCCGACCGCCGTTCCGGCAGCAGCAGGTCCGGGATCTCGAGGCGGACCTGCGTACCCTGGCCCGGTGCGCTGGTGATCGCCAGGCGTCCCTGCGCGCCGTAGATGACCCGGAGGCGCTCGGAGACATTGGCCAGGCCGATCCCGCTGCCGACCGACCGGCCCGGCCGATCCTCGACGATTCCGGTGCCGTTGTCGATGACCTCGAGGATGGTCAGGGTGCCCTCGCGCTGGGAGCGCAAGGTGATCAGGCGCTCGCCGAGCGTGTCGGCCAGGCCGTGCTTGATGGAATTCTCGACGAGCGGCTGGAGGATCATGCTCGGCACCACCTGGTCCAGCGTGGAGGGGTCGAGGTCCTTGACGACCCGGAGGGACGGGCCGAACCGGACGCACTCGATGTCCAGGTACTCGTCGACCGCCGACAGTTCGTCGCGCAGCGACACGAAGTGGTCGTGGGCGCGCAGGCGGCGACGCAGCAGACCGGAGAGCCGGTTGATGAGCATCCGCGCCGTGTCGGGCCGGGTGCGAATCAGCGACGAGATCGACGTCAGGGTGTTGAAGAGGAAGTGCGGGTTGATCTGGCTGGTCAGGGCCTCGATGCGCGCTTCGAGCAGGAGCGCTTCCTGTTCCTGCAGCTTGTGCTCGATGCGGGCCGAGTTCCAGATCTTGATCGGGATGGCCACCGTCAGCGTGGTGGCCAGCAGGGTCAGCACCAGCATGCCTGGCGAGGTGGCCGGGAAGTAGAACAGGCGGTCCATGCCGTAGCGATGACCGAGGGCCTGTCGCAGGACCTCGAGGGCGATCGGCGCGGCGATGAGCAGCATCTGCCAGTCCACCTCGAAGCGGCGCACGAGCTTCCAGAGGTAGCGGAACAGGCCGGTCAGCACGAAGGGCGAGAAGTGCCAGATGGCGTCCTTGGGGCAGATCTCGCGCAGACCGCCGCCCGCGAAGCCGCAGCCGACGAACAGGGGCACGGCGATCCACTCACCGCCGGCCAGCGCGGTGAGGCCCATCATGGCGCCCATGATGGCGCCGGCGTAGGGGCCGGCGACCAGACCGGCCAGGTAGGCCCCGCCGAGGGAGACGTCGGCGGCGGCGTACCCCAGCAGGAGGCGGCTGGCCACGCCTGCCGCCAGCGGCACGCCGAGCGCCCCCATGAACTTGAGCCGCTCCGGCCAGTCGCGCCGCTCGGTCAGCAGCAGGGTCCGGAAGCGCCGGAACCGCACCAGCATCGTCGCCAGCGCGGCGATGCCCGCCAGCTGCACGATGAGGGTGACGAGCAGGTACTGCTCCGCGGAGAGGAACCGTGGCTCGTGGAGCACAAGGGGGAGTGTAAACCCGGGCCGGCCGTCGCCATGCGGCCGTCGGGCGCCGGGCGAGGCCAGGGCGTCCAAGAGGCAAGGCCCAAGAGGCAGGGCCCAGTGCCGGACCCCGACTCCGCCGGCGAAGGTCGGCCGCGAAGCCGAAGATGTTGTTACACTACGCGTTGGCCCTGCGCCGCCGACAGGCGACAGGGGCCCCCGGAGGCATAGACAGATGATTCGTCCCTGGTTCGTCGGGTTCAAGACCACGTTCGGGCACATGTTCAAGAAGCCCATCACGGTCAACTACCCCGACGAGAAGGTTCCGATGTTCCCGAAGTGGCGCGGCAAGCAGGTCTTGATGCGCGACGAAAACGGGCTGGAGAAGTGCGTGGCGTGCGGGCTCTGCGCGGTGGCGTGCCCGGCCGACGCGATCTACCTCGAACCTGCCGAGAACGACGGCAGCGTGATGGCCGGGCCGCGCTATGCCCGGACGTACCAGATTCACAAGACCCGCTGCATCTTCTGCGGGTACTGCGAAGAGGCCTGCCCCGTGTCTGCCATCTTCATGGGCAAGGACTACGAGCTGGCCGTGTTCAGCAAGGATGACTTCGTGTGGGACAAGGACGACCTCCTCGTTCCGCTGCCGGGCCAGGCGCAGACGCCGCCGGCGCGCAAGTAACGCCTGACGTGAACCAGTCCTTCCTCGACGCCCTGCGCGACCGGGTGCTCATCGGCGATGGCGCCATGGGCACCCAGCTCTATGCGCGGGGGGTCTTCCTCAATCGTGCGTTCGAGGACCTGAACCTGACGGAGGCCGACCTCGTGGTCGGCGTCCATCAGGCCTATCTCCGGGCCGGCGCCGAGATCATCGAGACCAACACCTTCGGCGCCAACCGGCTCAAACTCGCGAGCTTCGGGCTGGCGGAGAAGGTGCACGCCATCAATCTGGCGGGCGCCCGCATCGCGAAGCATGCCGCGCGTGACGCCGCCTGGGTGGCCGGATCGATCGGGCCGCTCGGCGTGCGCGTCGAGCCGTGGGGCAAGACCGGCCTCGACGAGGCCGAAGCGATCTTCGCCGAGCAGGCCGCCGGGCTCGCCGAGGGCGGGGTGGACCTGTTCATCCTCGAGACCTTCCGCGACGTCAACGAGATCGGCGCGGCGATTCGGGCGATCCGCAGCGTCAGCCAGGCCGCCATCGTCGCCATGCTCACCACGGCCGAGGATGGCAACACGCTGGATGGCACGCCGGTCGAGCAGTTCGGCCCGCAGCTGGTCGAGTTCGGCGCCGACGTGCTCGGAGTCAACTGCAGTGTCGGGCCGGCGGCGATGCTGGACACGGTCGAGCGGCTGGCCCGTGCGGTACCCGGGGCCCTGCTGGCCGCCATGCCCAACGCCGGGAAGCCGCGCGACGTCGACGGGCGGAACCTGTACCTCTGTTCCCCCGACTACATGGCGTCGTATGCGCGCCGGTTCGTCGGCGCCGGGGTCCGCCTGATCGGGGGCTGTTGCGGCACGACGCCCGACCATGTCAAGCAAATCGCCCTCGCCGTGCATGCGCTGGCGCCGGTGCCGGCGGCAGGCGCGGTCGCCGACGTCGCGCCCGACGCGCCGCCCGCCGTGACGCCGGTCCCCGTCGAGGCCAGGTCGCCGCTGGCCAACGCCTTGCGCCGCGGCCGTTTCGTCACCGGCATCGAGCTGACGCCGCCGGCCGGGTTCGGCCACAACATGACGGCCCAGGCCCGCGAGGCCCGCATCCACGGGCTCGACGTCGTGCTCGTGAGCGACGGCTCCGGCAGCCGCGCCCGCATGAGCGCCCTGGCCAGTGCCGTGACCGTGGAGCAGGGCGCCGGGGTCGAGACCATCCTGCAGTACTGCTGCCGCGACCACAGCCTGCACGCCATGCAGGCGGACCTGCTCGGCGCGCACGCCCTGGGCCTGCGCAACCTGCTGCTGGTGACCGGCCGTCCGCTGCGGCGCACCGAGTATCCCGACGCCACGGCCGTGTTCGATGTCGACTCCATCGGGCTGACCAACGTCGCGGCGCGCTTCAACCGCGGCGAGGACGTCGGCGGCCAGGCCATCGGGCAGCCGACGGCCTTCCACATCGGCGTTGCGGCCAACCCGACGGCGGTGATGCCCGATCGCGAGCTGTCGCGCTATCGGTACAAGGTCGAGGCCGGGGCCGAGTTCGTCGTGATGGGGCCGATCTACGACGTCGACGCGCTCCGGCAGTTCCTGACCGAGACGACGGCGCAGCGGGTGCCGGTGCTCGCCATCGTGCGCGCCTTCGACAGTGCCCGCCAGGCCGAGCAGCTCGCGAACGAAGAGCCCGGCGTCAACGTACCGGAGTCATTGGTGCTGCGCATGGCCGAGGCCGACCGGGCCGGGCGTGCCGCCGACGAGGCGCTCGCCATCGCGCGAGAGCTGGTCGTGGCCATTCGACCGCTGGTCGCCGGCATCATCGTGGCCGGCGTGGGCGGCAAGGTCAGCCACGCACTGGACATCCTCGGAGCCCTCGCGGCTCCCGTCGAGGCGGGCTCCGGCGGCCGGCCGACCGACGTGGCCGCGCCCCCGGTTGGGGTGCGGTGACGTGGTAGACTTCTGCATCTCTAGCCGCAGGGGAGCTTGTTGATGGCATTGTTCGGAGAAGATCGGTCGCGGACCGAAGACGAGCTGCTGCAGGGCGATGCGGCCACTCGCGCCCTGTCGGTCACCGCCGTCGAGAACGACTTCGTCGAGGGCGTCTACGAGAAGCTCGCCAGCGTCTACGACCTCACGTTCGGACCGACGCTCCACCCCGGTCGCGTGCAGGCGCTCCAGCGCATGCAGATCCA
>NZ_JALHPM010000141.1:0-16812 GCF_022842525.1 Luteitalea sp. | reverse complement strand
GGCGCCGCGCGTGCCGGTCGTGGCCAACATCGACGCCGTGCCCAGGCGCGACGGCGTGTCGGCGATCGACGCGCTGGTGGCGCAGGTCTCCGGTGCCGTGCGCTGGGAGGACGTCATCGGGTATCTTGTGTCGGCTGGTGTGCGCGCGTATGTTGAGGTGGGCCCGGGGACGGTGCTCGCGGGACTCGTGCGCAAGGTCGACCGCGAGGCTCAGGTGGTGAGCTTCGGAGCCCCTGAACAACTCGCAGCGGTGGAGGCGCTCTTCGCAGCATCGTGAGGCTCGATCTCTCAGGCAAGGTGGCAGTGATCACCGGGGCGTCGCGCGGCATCGGCCGGCAGACGGCCCTGACGCTGGCCGGCGCTGGCGCGACCGTGGTGCTCACCTCGCGAGGTGATGCCGCCGAGGCCGTGGCAGCCGAGGTGACGGCGGCCGGCGGGCAGGCGCTCGCGCTGGCGGCCGACGTCTCCGATGCCGAGGCCGTGAAACGCGTCATCGACACGACCAACGAGCGGTTCGGCCGCCTCGACATCCTGGTCAACAACGCCGGCATCACCCGCGATCAGCTGCTGCTGCGGATGAAGCGCGACGACTGGGACGCCGTGGTCGCGACCAATCTCACGGGCACGTTCCTCTGCACCCAGGCGGTGCTGAAGACCATGCTGAAGCAGCGCAGCGGGCGCATCATCAGCATCAGTTCGGTGGTGGGCCAGAGTGGCAACCCCGGGCAGACCAACTACGCGGCGACCAAGGCCGGCATCATCGGCTTCTCGAAGGCGCTCGCGCGCGAAGTCGCCTCGCGGTCCATCACGGTGAACGTGGTGGCCCCGGGGCTCATCGATACGGATATGACGCGGGACATCAGCTCGGACGCCCAGAAGAACTGGACGTCCGCGATCCCGCTCGGACGTTTGGGCACGCCGGAGGATGTAGCCGCGGCGGTGTGCTTCCTCGCATCAGATGCGGCTGGATACATCACCGGGCAGGTGCTCGCCGTCAACGGCGGCATGTACGCCTGAGCAGGAGGAGTGTCAGATGTCGTCTGTGGCAGACAAGGTCAAGAGCATCATCGTGGAGCAGCTGGGCGTGGACGAGGAAGAGGTCACGCCGGATGCGTCCTTCGTGGACGACCTGGGCGCCGATTCGCTCGACGTGGTGGAGCTGGTGATGGCCTTCGAGGAGGAGTTCGGGGTCGAGATCCCGGATGACGACGCCGAGAAGATCACCCGCGTGCGCGAGGCCATCGCGTACATCGAGCAGCACGGCAAGGGCAAGAAGTAGCAACTGCCACACCGGTACGGAACACCGGGGACGGAGGGGGAGTGTCCAGGCGAGTCGTGGTGACGGGGGTCGGAATGGTGTCGTCCATCGGGGTGGGCACCGCCGCCAACTGGGAGGCGCTCTGCGCCGGCCGATCGGGCATCGGCCCCATCACCCACTTCGACGCATCGGCGTTCTCGACACGGATTGCGGGCGAGGTGAAGAACTTCGACCCGCTGGCCTACGTCGAGAAGAAGGAGGTCAAGAAGATCGACCCCTTCATCCAGTACGCGATCGCGGCCAGTCAGCATGCCGTCGATGACGCGCGCCTGGAGGTGACGCCGGAGAACTCGTTCGACGTCGGTGTCTACATCGCGTCGGGCATCGGCGGCTTCGGCACCATCGAGCGCGAGCACGAGCAGTACATCGCCGGCGGCCCGCGCAAGATCTCGCCCTTCTTCATCCCGTCGGCGATCATCAACCTGGCGTCCGGCCAGGTCTCGATCCGCTTCGGCACCCGGGGCCCCAACCAGGCGTCGTGCACCGCGTGCTCGGCGTCGGCGCATGCCATCGGCGATTCGTACGAGATCATCAAGCGCGGCGATGCCGAGGTGATGATCACGGGCGGCGCCGAGGCGGCCGTCACGCCGATGAGCGTCGGCGGCTTCGGCGCGATGCGGGCCCTGTCCACCCGCAACGACGACCCGGGACGCGCCTGCCGCCCGTTCGATCGCGATCGCGACGGGTTCATCATCGGCGAGGGATCGGGGATCGTCATCCTCGAGGAACTCGAGCGGGCCAGGGCGCGCGGCGCGACCATCTACGCCGAGATCGTCGGCTATGGCCTCACCGGCGATGCCTATCACATGACCGGCCAGCCCGAAGGCGGCGAGGGCGCCGTGCGTGCGATGCGCATGGCCCTGCGCAAGGCCGGGGTCGAGCCGTCCGTGGTCGACTACATCAATGCCCACGGCACGTCCACGCCGGTCAACGACCCGACCGAGACGCAGGCCATCAAGACCACCTTCGGCGAGCACGCGCACCGCCTCGCGGTGTCGTCCACCAAGTCCATGACCGGCCATCTGCTCGGCGCGGCCGGGGGACTCGAAGCCGGCATCACGGCGCTCGCCATTCGCCACCAGATGCTGCCGCCGACGGTCAACCTCGACAACCCGGCCGAGGGATGCGACCTCGACTACGTCGCCCACGTCGCGCGCCCGGGACGCGTCCGGTACGCCCTGTCGAACTCGTTCGGCTTCGGCGGGACCAACGCCAGCCTGTTGTTCAAGGCGTTCGAAGAGTAGTCCGACGGCCCAGGGCGCACGGCTCAGCGCTCAGGGCAGAAGGCTCGAGACTCGGGGCTCCAGGCACGGCACCACAGCCGTGACCCCTGAGCCTGCTGTGCCGAGCCCCGAGCCGTGAGCCCTGAGCCTGCTGTGCCGAGCCCCGAGCCATGAGCCCTGAGCCTGCTGTGTCGAGCCCCGAGCCGTGAGCCCTGAGCCTGCTGTGTCGAGCCCCGAGCCGTGAGCCCTGAGCCTGCGGTGTTGAGCCAAGAGCCCTGAGTCCTGAGCCATGAAAATCGCCGTCTGCATCAAGCAGGTCGTCACCCGTGACTGGCAGGTGCGTCCCAACGACGCGCGGACCTGGATTCGCGACGCCGAAGCCGAGTTCGAGATGAACGAACCGGACGCCTACGCGCTCGAGGCGGCGCTCCGTCTGCGCGAGGCGCACGGCGGCGAGGTCATCGCCGTGTCCGCCGGACCGGCCCGGGTGTCGCAGGTCCTGCGCGAAGCCCTGGCGCGCGGCGCCGACCGGGCGGTGCACGTCGAGGGCGACGCGCTGCCGCAGGCCGACGCCTTCGTCGTGGCCGACGCGCTGGCCGCGGCCATCGGCCCCGAGGCGCCCGACCTGGTGCTCACGGGCCTGCAGTCCGACGACATGGGGTTCGGGCAGACCGGCGTCGTGCTGGCCGAACGGCTCGGCGTGCCCCACGCCACCATCATCATGGACGTCCAGGTGCAGGGCAGTGGCCTGCGCGTCAAACGCGAGCTCGAAGGCGGCTGGTTCCAGTGGCTCGAGATGCCGCTGCCGTCACTGCTGACCATTCAGAGCGGCATCAATCAGCTGCGGTATGCGACGCTCAAGGGCATCATGGCCGCCAAGAAGAAGGAGATCCGCGTCGTCGCGGCGCCCGCCGCCCCGGCCACCCAGCAGGTCGTCGATCTCCGGGCCCCGGACAAGCAGAAACAGACGCGGATGATCGCGGGCACGCCCGCCGAGGCCGCCAGGGAACTCGTCCGCGCCTTGCGCGAGGATGTGCGGGTGGTGTCGTAATGGTGCTCGTCATCGCGGAACACAACGCCGGGCAGGTGCACCGATCGACCTGGGAGGCCATCGCCGCCGCCCAGGCGCTCGACCAGCCGGTCACGGTCGTCCTTGCCGGACAGGGCGTCGGCCCCATCGCCGCCACCCTCGCCGAGGCGCAGGTCGCCCAGGTGCTGATGGTCGAGCACGAGGCGCTCGCCAACTACACGGCCGACGGCTACGTGGCCGCGCTGGCCGACGTCGTGGCGACGACGACGCCGGCGCTGGTGCTGGCGGCGCACACGTACCAGGCGCGCGACTTCATGCCCAAGCTCGCGACGCGGTGCGGGCGCGGCCTCGTGTCCGACTGCGTCGCGATCCGGCGCGAGGGCAGCGGCCTCCGCTTCACGCGTCCCGTCTTCCAGGCCCGCCTGCAGGCCGACGTGGACGCGGCCGGGCCGGCCCCGCACTTCGCCACCCTGCAGGCCGGCGCGGTGCGTGCCGACGCGGTGCAGAAGGGCAGCGCCCCTGTCGTGGCGCACGCCGTTACCCTCGAGGCGGCCGCGGTGCGGCAGCGTCCCGAGGCGCCGTTCCAGGAATCGAAGCAGGCGGTGGACCTGTCGGCGGCCGAGCGCATCGTCTCGGTGGGGCGCGGCATCAAGGGCCCTGAACATCTCGATCTGGTGAAGCAGCTGGCCGAGGCCCTCGGGGCCGAGCTCGCGGCGTCGCGTCCGATCTGCGACAACGGCTGGCTGCCCATGGATCGGCAGATCGGCAGCTCGGGGCAGACCGTCGCGCCGAAGCTGTATCTGGCGCTCGGCATCTCGGGCGCGATTCAGCACGTCGTCGGCATGAAGGGCGCGCGGACCATCGTGGCCGTCAACAAGGATCCGGAGGCGCCGATCTTCGAGCTGGCCGACTACGGCATCGCCGGTGACCTGTTCGAGATCGTGCCGGCGCTCATCGCCGAGCTGAAGAAGTAGCGGACGCCGCCATGTTCGAGACCCTCGCCTTCTGGGTCGTCGTGGTCGGCAGCTTCGGCCTGTTCGCGGCCCAGATGTCGGCGCGCTGGCGCCTCATGCAGGCCGCCCCCGGGGCGTTCTCCGTCGATCAGCTGCCGCGGCGTGTCGAGCGGTTCGTCGTCGAGGTCGTCTTCCAGGGCAAGGTCATCGCGCGCAAGCCGTGGGTCGGCATGGCGCACCTGTTCGTGTTCTGGGGGTTCGTCGCCTTCGGCGGCTACACGCTCGTCGAGACACTGCATGGCCTCGGGCTGGTCGATCTCACCGACACCGTCGCCTTCACGGTCTATCGCGTCCTGCTGGTGCCGTTCTGTGTCGCCGTGCTGCTGGGCATCGTCTTCCTGGCGGTACGTCGAGGCCTCGTGCGCCCGCGGGCGCTGGGCGCCACCGTCTCGAAGGAGTCGCTGCTCATCGCCGGGTTCATCGCCGTGCTGATGATCACGTTCCTGCTCGAGCTCTTCGTGCTCGGCGAAGGACCCGCCGCACGCGTCAACTGGTGGGTGCACATGCTCGTGATCTTCACCTTCCTGGTGCTGGTCCCGAACTCCAAGCATCTGCACCTGATTCTGTCGCCGGGCACCGTCTTCCTCAAGGCGCCGGTGCTCGGCACCGTGCCGAACCTCGACTTCGAGAAGGAGGAAGTCGGCCTCGAGACGGTCAAGGACCTGCCGAAGAAGGCGGTGCTGGACGCCTTCACCTGCGTCGAGTGCGGACGCTGCATGGAGAACTGCCCTGCGACGGCGACGGGCAAGCTGCTGAACCCGAAGACGCTCGTTCTCCAGAACGAGGAGGCGCTGCTCGCCGGCCGGCTCGACGCCAAGCTGTCCGACGTGTACGACCCCGACGTGCTGTGGCAGTGCACGACGTGCGGCGCCTGCGAGGACGCCTGTCCGGTCGGCATCGAGCACACGCCGGTGATCATCGGGGCGCGCCGCGGCCTGGTCAGCAACGGCGAGGCGCCCGACTACCTGGCGCCGGTGTACAACAACCTCGAACGTCGCGGCAACCTGTGGGGCCAGACCTCCGACGTCCGTCAGAAGTTCGTCGCCGCCGCGCAGTTCGAGACCTTCGATCCGGAGAAGCACGAGTACCTGCTGTGGCTCGGCTGCGCGGGGGGCACCGAGCCCGACTTCCAGAAGTCGCTGCGGTCGCTCGGGGACATCCTGCGCGCCCAGGGCAAGACGTTCGGCGTGCTGAGCAAGGAGCGGTGCACCGGCGACGTGGCCAAGCGGACCGGCAACGAGTACCAGTTCCAGGAACTCGCGACGGCCAACGTCGAGGACCTCCAGACGTCCGGCGTGAAGAAGGTCGTGACCTCGTGCCCGCACTGCCTGAAGACGCTCGGCCACGACTACAAGGCGTTCGGCTTCGAGGGCAAGGTCGTGCACTCGTCGGTGCTGGTCGAGCAGTTGACGCGCTACGAGCGTCCGGTCCGGCTCGAGGACGAGCCGGTCACCTTCCACGATCCGTGCTACCTCGGGCGCTACGCCGGTGAGCACGAAGCGCCGCGCGCCCTGCTCGAGCGGTACGGCGGCGACGTCACCGAACCGGAGCGGACGAAGGACAACCCGTTCTGCTGCGGGGCCGGCGGCGGGCTGCTGTTCGAAGAGCACGAGGCGGGCACGCGCATCAGCCAGACCCGGTTCGAGCAGCTCCAGGCCACCGGCGCCAACACCATCGTCATGGGCTGTCCCTTCTGCTCGATCATGCTGAAGGGCGCCAAGGCCAGCACACCGGGGACCGACGAGATCCAGATGGTGGATCTGATGACGTGGACCGAGGGGCGTCTGCGCACGGCGGGGCGTCTCGGGCAGGCCGACGGGGCTGGGACGGCTCCGGCGTCCGAGGCGACGCCCGAGTGAGCGACCGGCCGGGCTGGCAGCAGTCCGCGGCCAGGCGGCGACAGGTCGCAATCATCTCGGCCGTGGGCGCACCGCTGGTCGGGGCGCTCGGTCGCACGTGGCGCTTCACCAGCGAGGGCGTCGAGACCTACGACCGGCTCGTGGCGGCGGGGCAGCACCCCATCCTGACCTTCTGGCACGGCCGCATCCTGCCGGCGACCGTCTTCTGGCGCGACCGCCAGATTGCCGTCATGACCAGTGAGAACTTCGATGGCGAGTGGATTGCGCGCATCATCGAGCGGTTCGGCTTCTCGGCGGTGCGCGGGTCGACGTCGCGCGGCGGGGTGAAGGCGCTGGTCCAGATGAAGCGGCTCGTGCAGCAGGGGCGATCCGTGGCGTTCACCATCGATGGCCCGCGCGGCCCGGCCGAGCGGGCGCAACCGGGGGCGGTATGGCTGGCCAAGGCGACCGGGCAGCCGATCCTGCCGTTCCACGTCGAGGCGGCGCCGGCGTGGCATGCCCGCAGTTGGGACCGCGCCCAGGTCCCGACACCCTTCAGCCGCATCGCGGTCGCCGTCGGCGATCCGATGCGTGTCGAAGCGGACGCCGATGAGGTGCGCCTCGAAGAGCGTCGGCGTGACCTCGAAGCCGCGCTGGGCCGTCTGCGTCCCCGAGCCCTGGCCCTGCTCGATTCATCGACGCGCTGAGACGCCATGATCCTGTTCTTCACGCCTCGCTTCCTCGACCACCTCACGCCCGCCGGCCACCCCGAGTCGCCCGAGCGCGGCGACGTCATGCGGGCAGCGGCGCAGCGTGCCCGGGATCTCGGCATCGCCGTGCGTGATCCCCGCGAAGCCAGCGACGCGCAACTGCTGCGCGTGCACGGCGCCGATCACCTCGCCAACCTCGCCTCGCGCCGCGGCCGACCGACCTCCATCGACGCCGACACCTTCACGTCCCCGGACAGCGACACGGTGGCCCGACTGGCGGCCGGCGCGGCTTGCGAGGCCGCGCTCCACGCCCTGGCCACCGGCGAGCCGGCCCTGGCCCTCGTCCGGCCACCCGGACACCACGCCGAGCGGACGCAGGCGATGGGCTTCTGCCTCTATTCGAACGTGGCCGTGGCCGCGGCGGCCGCGCGGGCTGCCGGAGCCGCGCGCGTGGCGGTGGTGGACATCGACGTGCATCATGGCAACGGTACGCAGTGGGCGTTCTACACCGACCCGAGCGTGCTGGTCGTCAACACCCATCAGTTCCCGTTCTATCCAGGTACCGGCGCCGCCACCGAGATGGGCCACGGCGAGGGCGTCGGGGCGACCCTGAACGTCCCGCTCGAGGCGGGCGCGACCGACGCGGACCATGCGCATGTGTGGAACACCATCATCGACCCGGCGCTGGTGCGGTTCCATCCAGACCTGATCCTCGTGTCGGCCGGTTTCGATGGCCACCAGGACGATCCCCTCGGGGCCCAGCGCATGAGTACCGCCGGCTACCGCGCGTGGCTGTCGGCGATTCGGGCGCGCGCGGCCCGGACGTGCGGGGGACGCCTCGCCGTGATCACCGAAGGGGGGTACGACCTGCAGGCGCTGCGGGCGTGCCTGGACGCGACGGTCGACGTGCTGCACGGGCCGGTGGGAGAGCGCACGGACTGGCGAGAGGCGGCCGGCCCGGACCGCCGTGGCCGCCAGACGGCCCAGGCGCTGCAGGCGCACCCGCTGGTCAGCGGCACCCAGTAACGGGGATCTCGACATGCTCTGGCAGTTCTTCGTGGGGCGGTTTCTTCAGACGTTCGCGCTGATCGGCGGCGTGCTCACCATCGCCGACTGGATGCGGTTCGGGGCGACGGGCCTGCGCCCCGGGCACATCGTCTTCTGGAGTGCCGCGGCTGGGGCGGTCTCGGCCTCGATCACCACGTACCGGGTGCGTCACCGCGGATGTGCGCGATGAGTGACGGCATCGACCCGCGAACCTCGCCGTGGGACCAGCGATACGACACGACGGAGTACGTCTTCGGCACGGCGCCGAACGACTTCCTCGCCGTCGAGGCACACCGGATCCCACCGGGACGGGTGCTGTGTCTGGGAGACGGCGAAGGCCGCAACGGCGTGCACCTGGCCGCGCTCGGCTTCGAGGTGACGGGCGTCGACGCGTCCGACATCGGCCTCGCGAAGGCGCGCCGACTGGCCGAGGCCCGCGGTGTCGCGCTCGAGACCGTCGTGGCCGACCTCGCCACCTACGACCTCGGCGAGGCGCGCTGGCAGGGCATCGTCAGCATCTTCGTGCACCTGCCGCCGGCCTTGCGCGCCGACCTCCACCCGCGTGTCGTTCGCGCCCTCGCGCCTGGCGGGGTGTTCGTGCTCGAGGCCTACACGCCGCGTCAGCACGCGATCGGCGGCATCGGCGGCCCGCCGCCCTCCAATGCCGACTGGCTCCTCACCCTCGACCAACTCCGCACCGAACTGCCCGGCCTCGACTTGGTTCTCGGCCATGAACTCGACCGCGACGTCAACGAGGGCGCTCGCCATAGCGGTCGCAGCGCCGTTGTCCAGTTCGTGGGCGTGAAGCCTCGCTGAGTGGGGCAGGGCCGGGCGTGACGCCCTACGGTCTCAACAGATCGTTGATGGCCTTGATCGCGCTGACGTCGAATTTGGGCTTGCGGTCGTAGGTGAGCAGGCCGTTGATCTCCTGCTCGACGTCAGTGAGCTGGGTGTAGCAGACGCCGATGATGCGCGGCACCGTCGCGATCGCCTCGTACAGCCCCTTCAGGCGTGCGAGGGCTTCCTCGGGCGTCTTCTCCACGCCCGAGTACCCCCACGCGCCCTCGGGCACGGGTGACCCCGGCGCGCGGTAGGCGATGCCGCCGAACTCCGAGAGGAAGATGGGCGAGCCGTTGTACTCGTAGCCGGGCACGAGCGCCGCACGGCTGTTGTCGGGGATGCGCGCGTTGGGGTGGTCGAGCACCGCGTACTTCTTCGCGATCATCTCGCCGGTGCGCGCGTAGTCGTGGATGCCGAACACGTCGGTCGTGTCGACGTGTTCCCAGCCGTCGTTCTCGATCACCAGGCGGCTCGGGTCGAGCGACTTCGTCAGCCAGTAGTTGGCCTTGAGGTGCGCCTGCTGACGCCGGTCGCGCAGGTTCGGCGTGCCCCAGCTCTCGTTGATGGGAATCCACATGACGATCGACGGGTGGTTGATGTCGCGCTCGAGCACCTCGAGCCACTCGCGCGTGAACCGCGCGACGTACTGGTCGTCGTACTGGTACGCGTTGGCCATCTCTCCGGAGACGAGATAGCCCAGTTTGTCGGCCCAGTACAGGAAGCGCGGGTCCTCGACCTTCTGGTGCTTGCGCGCGCCGGTGAACCCCATGGCCTGCGACGTCTTGATGTCGAACTGGATGGCCTCGTCGGACGGCGGCGTCAGCAACGACTCGGGCCAGTAGCCCTGGTCGAGCACCATGCGCAGATACAGCCGGCGACCGTTGAACTGCAGGCCTTTCGCGTCGACCGTCACCTCGCGATACCCGTAGTACGTCTGCACCGTGTCCAGCACGGTGCCGCCACGCAGCACCTCGAGCGTCACGTCGTAGAGACGGCCCTGGCCGATCTGCCACTCCAGCGGATCGATGACCCGCACCCCGAGCGACGCGCGCGAGCCGTCGATGGTCGTCTCGCCGCGGGTCACGACGGCGCCGTTGTAGCGGACGGTCGCCCGCAGCACCTGGTCGGGCGCGGGACGACCGAGACGCGCGTCGAAGCGCACGGCGCCGTCCATCGACGGGGTGGTGCGGACGTGCGACAGGTAGCTGTCGCCGACGGCCTCGAGCCAGACCGTCTGCCAGATGCCGGTCGTCCGCGTGTAGAAGATGCTCTCGGACTTCTCCTTCCAGTACTGCTTGCCGCGCGGCACGAACCGGTCCGTGGGCGGGTCGTAGGCCCGCACCACCAGCGCGTTGCCGCCATCCTTCATCAGGTCGGTGACATCGAAGGCGAACGGCGTGCTGCCCCCTTCGTGCTCGCCGAGCTTCTGGCCGTTGAGCCACACGGTGGCGTGGTAGTCCACCGCGCCGAACTTGAGCAGGACCCGGCGCCCCTTCCAGCCCGCTGGCACCGTCACCTCGCGCTGGTACCAGACCACCGGGTGGAACGTCGGGTCGCCGATGCCGCTCTTCGGGCTCTCGAAGGCGAACGGCACCACGATCTGCCGGTCGAACCGCCGGGGCCCGGCGTACCACGCCTCCCGCAGACCCGCATCGCCATCGTCGAAAGCGAAGCGCCAGGGACCGTTGAGGTTGAGCCAGTCCTTGCGCTCGAACTGAGGATTCGGGAACTCGGGGCGGGGCAGGGCAGCGGGCCCCTGGGCGGCGGCGGTCACGGGGGCGCCAGCCAGCACGACGGCCAGGCACATGACGCGGGCGATCTGCATGATGCGCGACACCGTAACACAGGGCGGGCGCCGGGCTTGCTCGAGCGCCCGCGTTGCCGGCCATCGGCCTTCGCCCTTCTCCCTTCGACATTCCCGGCATTCCGGCATCGCGGCATTGCCCGATAGCGGCAGGGACGGGCCGAAGGCGCCGCCCTGCCGCTATACTGTCTGATCTAGCCGTGGCTGATTATTCCCCGCAATCCATCGAGAAGAAGTGGCAGGAACACTGGACCGCGACCGGCGCCTTCGAGGTGACCGAGGACGCGTCCAGGCCGTCGTTCTACTGCCTCGAGATGTTCGCGTACCCCTCGGGCCGGGCCCACGTGGGGCACGTGCGCAACTACATGATTGGTGATGTCGTCTCCCGTCTGAAGCGCATGCAGGGGGCCAACGTCCTGCATCCGTTCGGCTGGGACGCCTTCGGCCTGCCGGCCGAGAACGCCGCCATCAAGAACAACCTGCATCCCGAGCAGTGGACCCTGGACAACATCGCGTACATGAAGGGGCAGTTGCAGCGCCTCGGCATCTCGTACGCGTGGGGACGGGAACTGGCCACGTGCCTGCCCGACTACTACCGCTGGAACCAGTGGCTGTTCCTCCGCATGGTCGAGCGCGACCTGGCGTACCGCCGTCGCTCGACCGTCAACTGGTGTCCGAGCTGCCTGACCGTCCTGGCCAACGAACAGGTCATCGATGGCGCGTGCTGGCGGTGCGGCTCGCACGTCACCTCGCGTGAGCTGGAGCAGTGGTTCCTCCGCATCACGCACTACGCCGAGGAACTGCTCGAGGGCACCAGGCACCTGCCCGACTGGCCCGAGAAGGTCCTGACGATGCAGCGCAACTGGATCGGGAAGTCGGAGGGCGTGCAGGCGACGTTCCCGATCGCCGACGCCGAAGGCCGCGCCACGTCCGACGGCATCGAAATCTTCACGACCCGCATCGACACCATCTACGGCGCCACGTTCGTGTTGATCGCGCCGGAGCACGACCTCGTCGAGACGTTCGCGCGCGAGTCGGTCGATCCCGTCGCGTTCCGCCGGCAGGCGGATCGCTTTCGCCAGCAGGACCGGCTCGGGCGCATGTCGGGCGAGGTGGAGAAGGAAGGCTTCGACACCGGCCGCCGCGTCATGAACCCGTTCACGGGCGAGACCGTCCCCGTGTGGGTAGCCAACTTCGTGCTCGGCGGCTATGGCACCGGCGCCATCATGGCGGTGCCCGCCCACGATCAGCGCGACTTCGAGTTTGCCCGCAAGTATGGCCTCGACGTTCGCGTCGTGGTCACGCCGATCGACGGCCCCGCGGCCGACCCGTCCGCCGAAGCCCTGGCCAAGGCGGACGGTGCGACGATGGCGGAGGCGTTCACCGAGTACGGCGTGAGTGCCAACTCCGACGAGTTCTCGGGGCTGCCCACCGAGGAGGCGTGGGAGAAGATGGCGGCGTCGGCCGAGGCGCGCGGCATCGGGAAGAAGACGATTCAGTACCGGCTGAAGGACTGGGGGGTCTCCCGGCAGCGGTACTGGGGGACGCCGATCCCGATGATTCACTGCCCGTCGTGTGGCGTCGTGCCGGTGCCGGACGACCAACTGCCCGTCGTGCTGCCGAAGATCGTCGAGTTCACGGGCAAGGGCGAGTCGCCGCTGGCGCAGCTGCCCGAGTTCGTCAACGTGTCGTGCCCGAAGTGCGGCGGCGCCGCCCGGCGCGAAACCGACACGATGGACACGTTCTTCGATTCGTCCTGGTACTTCTACCGGTTCACCGACGCGAAGAACGACCAGCAGGCGTTCGATCCGGCGAAGTGCAACTACTGGGCGCCGGTCGACTTCTACAGCGGTGGCGTCGAGCACGCCATCCTGCACCTGATCTACTCGCGTTTCTTCGCCCGCGTGTTTCGCGATCTCGGCATGGTGTCGCACGACGAGCCGTTCGCGCGGCTGCTCACCCAGGGGATGGTGCTCAAGGACGGACAGGTCATGTCCAAGTCCAAGGGCAACGTCGTCGATCCCGACGAGATGATCGCCAAGTTCGGCGCCGACGCTCTGCGCCTCTACGTGATGTTCGTCGCGCCGCCCGAGAAGGAAGTCGAGTGGACCGATTCCGGGCTCGAAGGCAGCTATCGCTTCCTCACCCGGGTGTGGCGCTTCGTCGAGCCGCTGGCCGCAACGCTGGCGACCGCGCCGGCCGTCGACACCATCGGGGCGTTCTCTGCCGAGGAACGCGCCCTGCGCCGGAAGACGCACCAGACGGTCGAGAAGGTCACCGGGGACCTCTACCCGCGCGTGCAACTGAACACGGCGATCTCGGGCCTGATGGTGCTGGTGAACGAGCTGTATGCGTTCGGCGATGCGACGGGACTCTTCAAGCCAGGCCGCCGGGCCGCAGGCGACGAGGCGCCGGTGACGCCCGACGTGCCCGCGAGCACGCTCGCGGCGGCGCGCGAGGCCGTCGAGGCGCTGGTGCGGCTGTTGTCACCGTTCGCTCCGCACATGGCCGAGGAGCTGTGGGAAGCTCTCGGCCACGCCGACGGCATCGTCGCGGCCGGCTGGCCGGCCGCCGATGCCGCTGTGGCGGCCGAGGAAGCCATCGAGATGCCGGTGCAGGTCAATGGCAAGGTCCGCGGCCGTGTCATCGTGCCGGCGGGGTCGCCCGATGACGTCGTGCAGGCGGCGGCGCTGGCCGATCCCAATGTGAAGGCCCACACCGACGGCAAGACCATCGTCAAGGTCATCGTGGCCGCCGGCCGTCTGGTCAGCGTGGTGGTGAAGTGATGCGCGGTCGATCGCGACGGGCCTTTCTCGCGGCGCTCGTGTCGGGCGCAGCGGCGGCGCAGGCCGCCTGCGGCTACAACCTCGCGGGGCGCGGCAACTTCCTGCCGTCGTACATCCGGGTGATTGGCATTCCGCTGTTTGCCAACAACACCTCGGTGTACGACATCGAGCAGCTGCTGACGCAGCGGGTGCGCAGCGAGTTCCTCGGGCGCGGGCGCTACCAGGTGCTGCCGGTGACCGATGGGGCCGACGCGCTGCTGAATGGCACCGTCTCCGGTCTCACGCTCGAGCCCAGCGGGTTCAACGAGAACAACCAGGCCACGCGCTACATCGTGCGGGTCCAGCTCAAGATCGAGTTCAAGGACGTCAAGGCCAACAAGCTGATCTGGGAGAACCCGTCCCTCGAGATTCTCGACGAGTACGACCTGACCACCGGCACCGGGGCCCTGGACGCCTCGGCGTTCCTCGGACAGAATCGCGCTGCCGCAGACCGCATCGCCGACACCGTGGCCCGCCGCACCGTGTCGTCCATTCTCGAGGCCTTCTAGCGCCGTGACCCCAGGCGAACTCGCGACGGCGATCAAGCGAGGCTCCGTCGCGCCCGTCTACCTCGTCATCGGCGAGGACGAGGCGGGCAAGGACGAGGTCGTGGCCGCCCTCACCAGCCTCGTGGAGGAGGACCTGCGCGGCTTCAACGTCGAGAAGTTCACGGCCGGAGACGCCCGCCCCGACGACGTGGTGTTCGCCGCACGGACCCGTCCCATGCTCGGCGACCGCCGGGTGGTCGTCCTCTCGCACATCGAGCGGCTCTTCAAGGGCCGGAAGAAGCTCGCCGAGGTCGATGACGACGCGGGCGGCGACGATGCGCCAGCGCCAGACCCCGGTGGCCTCGAGGGCTACGTCGCCAACCCCGAGCCGTCCAACATCCTGGTGCTGGTCGCCACCGACATCAATCGCAGTACGAAACTCGGCAAGCTCCTCGACAAGCAGGCGGTCACCGTCGAGTGCGAGGGCTTCAGCACGGACGGCTTCAACGGCGCCCAGACGGCGCTGCGGGATGCCATGCAGTTTGCCGCCGATCGCGTCAGGGCGGCCGGCAAGCGCATCGATGCGGCGGGGCTCACCGCACTCGTCGAACGCGCCGGGCCCGACATCGTCCGTCTGCGCAAGGACATCGATACGCTCGTGTTGTTCGTGGGGGACGCGACGGCGATCACGGAGAAGGATGTCCGTCTGGTCGTCGGGGCAGCGCAGCAGTTCGACGACTGGGCCGTGACCAACGCCATCGCCGCCGGGGATGCCGCGACGGCGCTTCGCCACGTCCAGCTGATGGTCGAGAACGGGTCGTCACCGTTCCAGATGCTGGGGCAGCTCGGGTGGTGGGTGCGGACGCGGATGGTCCAGGCGGCACCCGATCGCGTGGGCGCGGCAGTACGCGCGCTCTATCGGGCGGATGCCGCGAGCAAGCTCGGGCGCAATCCGCAGGTCGTGCTGGAACGTCTGGTGGTGGAACTGTGCGGGCCCCGCCAGAGAGGCGAAGCCCGCCGGAGCCCGCAGGGCGCAGGCGGGCGGCCGTTTACGCCGCAGCGAGGCCGTTGAGGCGCTTGGCCAGCCGCGACTTGTAACGCGAGGCCGCGTTGTCGTGGATGACGCCCTTCTTGGCCATCTTGTCGATCAGCGACACGGTCTCGTTGAGACCGGCCTTGGCCCCAGCGGCGTCGTTGGCGCTGATGGCCTTGCGGATGGTCTTGAGCGCCGAGCGCAGGCGGGTCCGCGCCTGGCGGTTCCGCTCGCGATTGGCCACGCTCTGCTTGTGCGCCTTCAGCGCTGACTCGTGATTTGCCACGAAACTACTCCACTCTGCCTACGCGCTGGATACCGGACCCGGTGAAGGATCCCTGCCGTGCCGGGCGCGCGTGCCACCCGACCAGCGGAAACACCGGAGTATACCATATGGCTCGTGGCAGCGACCGCTCACGAGTCTCTGCCCTTCAAGCGCCTGAGTTCGCGCCGCTCGCGCTTGTCCGGGGCTAAGACAGGGCCTCGCGGACGGGTGTCCTTGAGGAGCTGCAGGAACGCCCGCTCCTCCGGTGTCGGCGGTGGCGTGATGTCCTCGTAGAGCAGCGCTTTTGCCTCGGCCTTGGGCAGGTGCTGCTCGCAGGTGCCGAGGACGCGGACCACCTGCTTGCGCCCCAGAGGCCGCGTGAGCGTGATGGTGTCGCCCGGCTTCACGTCGCGGTTGGGCTTGGGCTTCTCGCCGTTCACCTCGACCTTGCCGCCCTTCACCACCCGCTGCGCTTCCGACCGCGTCTTGGCCAGGCAGGCGACATCGAGCCACACGTCGAGGCGGAGGGGACGGTCGGAGACAGGAGCGTCGGCCATCCCTCACAGACTAACCGAAGGCCGAAGGCCGGCTCGGCGAGCCGGCCCTCCCAGCGACTCCCGACTCCCGATTCCCGACTCCCGACTCCCGACTCCCGACTCCCGATTCCGGTTCCCGGTTCCCGGTTCCCGGTTCCCGATCTGATAGCGTTAGACCATGAGCTTCCTGCTGCATTGGGCCATCGTGGCTGCCGCGCTGTGGTTGGCGGCCTACCTGATCCCCGGCGTGGTGGTGCGGTCGGTGCCGGCGCTGTTGATCGCCGCGTTCGTCCTCGGCCTGGTCAACGCGCTCGTCCGCCCCGTGTTGACGATCCTCACGCTGCCCATCACCATCCTCACCCTTGGCCTGTTCTACCTCGTGGTCAACGGCGCGGCGTTCGCCCTCGCCGCGGCCCTCGTGCCTGGCTTCGACCTGGCCGGTTTCGGCAGCGCCGTGCTCGGCGCGCTCCTGGTGAGCCTCGTCAGCTGGGTTCTCGGCGGGATGCTCTCGCCCAAGCGCTGATGCTCGCCGCCCTGTTTCGCACCCTCGGCCTGAGCACGGACGATGGGGAGCGGCACGAGACCGAGACCGTGGCCGACATCGCGACGGTCCTGACGGGGCTGTCGCCGGAGCGCGCCCGCCTGCTCGCGGCCTTCACCTACCTGCTGGGGCGCGTCGCCTTTGCCGACCATGAGGTGACGCCAGAGGAGCGGGCCGTCATGGAGGCCCGACTGGCGACCGAGGCCGATGTCTCGGCCGAGCAGGCGCAGCGCATGGTGCAACTCGCGGTGGACGCCACCGGCAGTCACGGTGCCGCCGAGGACTATCAGGTCGCCCGCGA
>NZ_JALHPM010000140.1:0-17120 GCF_022842525.1 Luteitalea sp. | reverse complement strand
GCTCTTCCGATCTCGCCAGGGCGGTGGCGCGGCGCAGGGGGCGCGTAGCCTCCGACGACCTGACGAGGCCCAGCACCGCCACGCCCACACCGAACCAATGCACGTCGCCGACGCCCACCGCGATGGCCTGTCGCAAGGCCAGCCAGGGCGACGCCTCGGCGGAACTGCCGGGCCGCAGCACCTCGCCGAGCACCATCGCCCACTCCCCGGGGGCGAGACACGACAGGCCGCCCCACACCTGACGCAGCAGGACGGCCTGGACCACGAGACTCGAGACGATCCACACGGCCGCCAGCGACCAGCGACGGCGCGACGACAGGGGCACGGCGACGACGACGGGCACCGCCAGCCAGGAGGCCGTGGGCGCCAGCATCAGGCCCCCCAGTGCGACGGCGCCCGTCACGACCCGACGAGCCCCCGGCCACGCGGCGGCAGCGACGGTACAGGCGACCACCGCGACGGGCAGGGCGTCATGCCCCGGCGACACGGTGCTCCAGAGCGAGCGCGTCGCCACGAGGCCGAGGGCAACTGCGACCGCCAGGGAGCGTTGCACCCCGGCAGCGATCAGCGTGACGAGCGTGCACGCCGCCACCGTCAGCACCACCAGCAGCGAACCAGGCGGCAGGTCGGGGGTGAGCGGCACCCGCGCGTTGAGGCGGTCGACCACCCACGCCGATGGCGCGAGCGCACGCACATGGGTGAACCACGGCGTCGCCGCCTCAGGCCATGGCGCGGGCTGACGGGTATCGAGGGCCCACGATCCCGCAACGCCCAGCACCAGCAGGAGGAGAAGGGGCCACCACGGAGGGCGCACCGGCGTGATCGGCGGGCTGGGCGTCACGAGTGTGATCGTGAGTATCATAGTCGCCGCCCCCGCACACATGACGACAGACACACCCCTCGACGGTCACCGCTCGGGTGTGGCGGCTGCGGTGAACGGCGCGCCGATCTGGCCCTGGCTGCTGCTGTCTGCCGCCCTGATCGCCTTCCGCTCCGTGCCGTACGCCATCTGGGGCATCATCGCCTTCGATTCCGATCAGGCCGTCGTCGGGCTGATGGCCAAGCACATCGCCGAGTTCCGCGCGATGCCGGTGTATCAGTACGGCGCGCCGTACCTCGTGATCGCGTCGGCCTACGTGACGGCGCCGTTCATGTGGCTGTTCGGGGCGACGGTCTTCGCCCTCAAGCTGCCGCTGGTGCTCATGAACATCGGCGTCGGCCTGGCGACGATACTGGCGATGGTCCGGGCAGGACTGTCGCCAGCGGTCGCCGTGCTCCTGGCCGCCCCGGTCCTGGTGCCGTCTCCTGTCAGCGGCGCCGGACTCATGGATGCCCTGGGCATGACCGTCGAACCGGCGCTGTTCATCCTGGCGCTGTGGTGGGTCCGATCCCGACCGTTGCTGTTCGGCGTCGTCGCGTGCCTCGGCTTCCACGTGCGCGAGTTCGTGGCCTACGGGGTCGCCGCGCTGGTGGCGATCGATCTGCTCACCGGCACGCTCCTGACGCCGGCGGGACGTCGACACTGGGGGACCGTCGCGCTCGCGGCTGTCGGGACGGCCGCGCTGATCGCCGGCCTGGCGCGCTTCGGGTCGGTACGTGGCCCGGACTCGTGGGCGGGCAGCGTGGAGGGGAACCTCCCGACACTGAGCGCCGCGTTCTGCTTCTCGCCGGCCCAGGCCGTGCGCAACGTCGCCGACCTCGCGACGTCCTTCCTCGGCGTGCTGCTGGGGCCCGCTCCCGCGCCGCTCAGCGATGCTGCCGTCCACACGCAAGTGACCCAGGGCGTGCGGGGCGCGTGGCTGGTCGTCGGCCTGCTGCTGGTGCTGGTGCTGGTGCGGACGGGTGGACGACATGGCGCGCGTCTGTGGCAACAGCGCGCCACGCCGGTCGTCGGTCTCGGCACCTTCCTGGTGCTGGTGGGTGCGCAGGCCGTGCTGGTCTACGCGGTGAGCCGATGCGGCCCGATCTCGACGCTCACCTTGCGCTACGGCCTGCTCGGCCTGTTCCTGCCGACGGGTCTGGCGGTGCTGTGCTGGAGCGTCGAAGACAGCCGTGCGTGGCGCGGAGTGCTGGCGACGACGTTCGCGCTGCTCCTGCTGCTGAACCTGTGGCCCCACGCGCGCCTCTGGCAGGAGCAGGCCCGGCACTCCACGCTCCCCAACCGCGTACAGCTGGCGCAGGCGCTCGAAGCGCGCGGCATCCGCTATGCGCGCAGCGACTACTGGACGGCCTACTACGTCGACTTCATCAGTCAGGAGCGCCTCATCGTCGGTGCCACGTCGCAGCCGCGCATCCTGGCCTACGAGCGGGCGCTCGCCTGGCATGCGAGCGACGTCGTCCGCATCGAGACGACCCCCTGTGACGCGTCGCCGCCGATCGTGCCCGGCTACTACATCTGCCGCTGATGACGCACGGATGACGCGACGCCGGGACCGTGCGTCGCTGGTGCCCAGCGACTGCGACAAACTACCGCACATGCCAGTGCCGCCGGGTGACGTAGGCTGCGTCGACGCCTCATCCCATGCGCCACTACGCGGTTCTTCTCATCCTGCTCTGCTCTCTCGTTCCGGCCTCCATCGCTCGCGCGCAGTCGAGCGGCCAGGTCGGTGGCCGTGTCGTCGATCAGAACGGTGCCCCACTGCCCGGCGTCCGCATCGACCTGGAGTCGCTGCCAGCAGGGACGGTCGACCAGACGCACACGACGGATGACGACGGGCGCTATACGTTCGCCGCGGTCCCGGTGGGCCAGGTGGAGCTGACGTATCGCCTGCTCGACTTCAACGTGCTCCGACGCACGGTGCAGGTATCTGGTGGCGCGACGACCACACAGGACCTGGTGTTGACGTTGTCGCTCAGCGCCGACATCGTCGTCACGGCGTCCACCACGTTCAGGAACATCGCCGACATCGACAACCCGGCCGAGAACCTCGTCGGCATCGCCGGGGCCGCCAGCCAGGGCGCCGTCACGGCCGCGCAGCTGCAAGTGCGGCCGACGATGCGCGCCGGCGAGGTGCTGGAGACCGTGCCCGGCATGGTGATCAGCCAGCACAGTGGTGAGGGGAAGGCGAACCAGTACTACCTGCGCGGCTTCAATCTCGATCACGGCACCGACTTCTCCACGACGGTCGCGGGCGTGCCGGTGAACACGCCAACCGGGGCGCACGCACACGGCTATGCCGACATCAGCTTCCTCATTCCCGAGCTGGTGAGCGGCGTGCAGTACAAGAAGGGGCCGTACTACGCCGACGAAGGCGACTTCTCCGCGGCGGGCGCCGCCAACATCAACTACGTGAACCAGGTCGATCGCCCCCAGGCCTCGCTGACCGGCGGCAACTTCGGGTGGGGCCGGTTCTTCGGCGTCGCCTCACCGAAGGTCTTCGGTGGACATCTGCTGACGGCCGTCGAGCTGAATCACAACGACGGCCCGTGGGCACGACCGGACGACTATCGCAAGCTGAATACGGTGATCCGCTACAGCCGTGGCGACAACCGCAAGGGCCTGTCGCTGACAGGCATGGGCTACTGGGCGGACTGGAACTCGACCGACCAGGTCCCGCAGCGCGCGATCGACACGGGCGTGATTTCCCGGTTCGGATCCCTGGACCGCACCGACGGTGGCCAGTCGAACCGGCAGACGGTGACGCTCGAACTCCAGCAGCCGCTCGGTGCGGGGGCCCTGAGAGCGACCGCGTACGTGCTGCGCAACCGCCTCAACCTGTTCTCGAACTTCACGTACTTCCTCGACGATCCGATCAACGGCGATCAGTTCGAACAGGCCGAACGACGAACCACGGTGGGCGGTCGTGCCACGTATCGCCGGCTCGGCCACGTCTTCGAGCGGCACGCCGAGAGCGCCCTCGGCGTGCAGGTGCGCCGCGACTGGCTGGACCCCATCGGGCTGTACCGCACGAAGGCACGCCAGCGACTGTCCACGACGCGCGAGGACCAGGTCGGCCAGACGATGACCGGGGTCTACGCGCAGACGGAGATCGAATGGGCCCGGCGCCTCCGCACCACGCTCGGGCTGCGGGCCGATGTCTACCAGTTCGACGTGACGGCAGACAACCCGGTGAACTCCGGCAGCGGCACCAAGGGACTGGCGAGCCCGAAGTTCGGCGCGGCCTTCGGACCGTGGAACGGCACCGAGCTCTACGTCAACGCCGGCATGGGCTTTCACAGCAACGATGCCCGCGGCGCCTCCATCCGTCTCGACCCGTCGACCGGCGAATCGGTCTCCCCTGTCACCCCGCTGGTGCGCGCCCGCGGGGCCGAGGTCGGCCTGCGCACCGTGCGCATCCGGGGTCTGCAGTCGACGGTTGCGCTGTGGTATCTCGGACTCGATTCGGAACTGCTGTTCGTCGGTGATGCCGGGACGAGTGAAGCGGGACGTCCGAGCCGGCGCGTCGGCCTCGAGTGGACCAACTACGCGCGGCTCACGCCGTGGCTCGTGGTCGACGGTGACCTGGCGTTCTCCCGCGCACGCTATCGCGACGATGACCCCGCCGGGCGCTTCATCCCTGGCGCGCTCGATCGGGTGATCTCCGCGGGGCTCACGGTGGAGCCGGCCCGGCGTCTCTACGGCAGCGTGCGGCTGCGTCACTTCGGCCCGCGGCCCCTGGTGGAGGACGCCAGCGTGCAGTCGAAGAGCACGTCGCTGTGGAACGCGGAAATCGGTTTCCGCGCCACGCCGAGGGCGCGTCTCGTCCTCGAACTCTTCAACCTGCTCGACGCGAAGGTGGCCGACATCGACTACTTCTACACGTCCCGGTTACCGGGCGAGCCGGCGGCCGGCGTCGATGACATCCACACCCATCCCGCCCTGCCGCGATCGATCCGGGCGGGCGTGCAGCTGACGTTCTAGACCCGCCCTCAGCGCGGCCCCGGATCCTTTCCGAGCTTCCGCTGCAGCGACCGGCGGTGGATGCCGAGCAGACGCGCCGCCTGCGACACGTTGCCGCCGCAGTCGGCCAGCACGCGGTTGATGTGCTCCCATTCGACCCTGGCGAGCGACGGGGCCGGCAAGTCCGCCTGTGGGGTGATCCCATCGAATGCCGCGACGATCTGATCGGCATCCGCCGGCTTGGTCAGGTAGTTCATGGCACCGAGTCGCATGCTCTCGACGGCGGTCGCGATGCTGCCATAGCCGGTCAGGACGACGATGACGGTTGCGGCATCGAGCGCCTTGAGATCGCGCACGACCGTCAAGCCGGACTCGCCGGGCAATCGCATGTCGACCAGCGCGAGTTCGGGGCTCTCTGCCTGGGCCGCGGCGATCGCCGACGCGTGATCCCCGACCCCGGTCGTGTCGAACCCGCGGCTCCGCATGGCGCGCACCAGGCGCGTTCGGAACACGTCGTCGTCATCGACGATCAGCAGCGAACGGGCCTCGGTCATGACTGCCCCGCTGCCGGCAGCTCGAGGGCGGCTGTGGTGCCATGGCCCGAGGTGACCTCCAGCGAGCCCCCGGCACGCTCCGCGAAGGTGCGGGCGAGAAACAGGCCAAGACCGAGCCCGTGCCCTGGCGCCTTGGTGGTGTAGAACGGTTCGCCGGCGCGACGCTGCGCTTCTGCCGACATGCCGACGCCCTCATCGCGCACTTCGATGCGGGCGATCGCCCCGTGCCCGCCGAAACGCAGCACGACCTGTCCCTCTGCCCCGGTGGCATCGAAGGCGTTCCTGACCAGGGCGGAGATGGCCTGCACCACCTCGGCTCCGGTGGGCGATGGCGTCGGCGCGCCGTCGGCGATGTCGAGGACGAAGTGCGCGCGCTGCCGCTCCGTCAGGCGTGCCGTGACCAGGTGCGCGATGGCCTCGGGGGCCATCGGCTCCAGCGTGCTCGTGACCATCCCGGTCGCACGTCCGCTCATGCCGTCGAGGATGGCGCGGCAGCGATCGAGCTCGTTGCGGATCAGGCGAGCGTCGTCGCGCAGCGCGTCGGCCAGCGGTTCCGGTCCGACCACGCTGGCGGCATTGTGCTCCAGCTCCCTGGCCGCCACCGCGATCGTGGCCAGCGGTGTCGACAGTTCGTGCGCCGCGCCCGCCGCGAGGGTCGTCAGCGACGACAGGCGTTCGCTCCGTGCCGCGCGCTCGCGCGCCTCGTCGAGCTCCTGCTGCCGTTGCGCGAGCGTCACGCGCGCGCGCTCGACGTAGATGGCGACGAGTTCCACGACGCCGGCTCCACAGAACCACATGGCGAAGAGATGCGTCGGGAAATCGTTCAACCGATGGTGTCCCGCCAGCTCCGCGTTGACGTGGTCGACGACGAGCCATCCGAAGCCAGCCGCCGCGACGGCCGCGACGGCCACCGCGTGGCCTGGCGCGCCGGACATCGCCGCCAGCCACACGTAGACGGCGTACATGACGATGAAGGGGTTGAACGGGCCGCCGGTGATGTCGAGCAACGCCGTCAGGAGTGCCACGTCGGTGACCAGGCGAAGTCCCAGCAGCAGGGCCGGCGTCGACCCTCGCGTGTGGAGGACGAGGGCCACGACCGTATGGCAGATGGCCGCGGCGAGACCGACAGGGGCGACCGCGCTGAACGACAGCCCGAGATGCGGCAGCAGCCAGGCGCCCCCGGAAAAGGTCCAGAGCAGGGCACAGGTCATCCAGCGCACAGCTGGAGCCAAGGTGAAGGAGTGCTGGCTCATCGCCGTGAGTCGTTTCGGCTCATGGGACGACACGCCGATGCTTACGGCGTCCGCCCTTCCGGCATCAGCACGACCTTCACGTAGCGCTTCGAGTCCAGGTACGTGTTCGCCGCGTCGCGCAGCAGCGGCGCGCTCAGTTGGTCGTGCAACTGACGCGACAACGCGGCGTCGGGGACGGGTTCGTCGTACTGGTAGGCAAACGACAGCCTGTTGAGGATCGAGCCGTTCTGCCGGCTGTCGATCTCGAGGTCACGCCGCAGTGCCGCTTGCGCATCCGCCACCTGGCCGTCGCTGGGCCCGCGCACCTTGAACTCCTCGACGACGGCGAACAGCGCCCTGACGAGATCGGAGGCGCGTGCCGGGTCGCAGGCGAACGTGATCGAGACGCTGTACGAGTGAACCGGATGCTTCGCGAACGCCGACGCGACGCTCACCCCATACGTACCGCCGAGATCCTCGCGCAGCACGCGCTGCAGGTTCCCCGCCAGCGTGTCGGCCATGGCCCTGACGATCAGCCGGTTCTTCGGCGTGTTCTCGAACGGGCCGGTAAAGACGACCCCGACCTGGCTCCTTGGCGTCGTGCCCTTCGTCACCAGTGCCTCGACGATGTCGGACGGGGGCCGGATGCCGACGTCGCGGCCGGCTTCCTTCCGGTGAAGCGCCGGCAAGCTGCCCAGGTAGCGCTCGACGAACGGCTTGATGGTCGCCAGGTCGAAGCTGCCGACGAAGACGAACGTGAAGTCGCTGGCGTCGGCAAAGCGGTCGCGATAGAACGCCATCGACTTCTCGAGACTCATCTGCGCAATCGCCTCGCGGGTCAGCGGCCGGGCGCGCACGTGATGCTGGCTGACGGCGGCCGTCAGCGCGTCCTCGAACGCGGCTTCGGGCAGCACCTGGCGGTTGGCCAGCGCCGCGTTCAGCTGTTCGATCGCCGTGCGAAATGCCTCGGTGTCCGCTCGTGGCCTGGTGAACGTCAGGTAGATCAACTGGAACATGGTCTCCAGGTCGCGCTTCAGCGCCCGGCCGTTCAGCCCTTCGAACATCTCGTCGATGTCGGGACGCACGAACGCCCCCGTGCCTGCGAGCTTCTTGCTCAGGTCGATGGCGCTCAGCGTGCCGAGCCCACCCTGCGCGACGATGCGATCCGCCGTCTCGGCGGCGATGAAGTCACCATCGGATGCCAGTGAGGTGCCGCCGGGACTGAAGGCGCGAAACAGCACCTCGTCCTGCTTGATGGTGGTCGGCTGGAGCACCACGCGCACGCCATTGGACAGCGTCCACTCGGTGACGCCGGACGGTTTCGCTGCCGTCTTCGTCACCGAACCTGGCTTGGGCAAGGGCTCGAGGAGTGGCGTCGCACTCACCGTGTCCACGTAGGCGGTCAGCGCCGCCGCGCCCGCGTCCTTGATGACGGCGGCCAGCGACGCCTCGGTCGGGACCGGCACGCCCTCCTTGCGGGGCGCGGTCACCGACACGACTCTGTTCCGATCGGCGATCCAGTCCCGGGCCAGGCTGTTGACGTCGGCCAGGGTGATCTCCGGCAGGAACCGGCGCGCCAGCGCGTACTCGTAGGCGATGCCCGGGATGGGCTCCCCCTGCGTGAAGTTGCGGATGAACTCGTCGGCGAGCGATTCCGAGGTGTGCTCGTCGGTGGACGAGGCGAGCTGCTCGAACGCGCGCAGCATGCTCAGCCGATAGCGATCGAGCTCGGTCTGCGTGAAACCGAACCGGGCGACACGGTCGGCTTCGGCCAGGAGTGCCGCCAGCCCCTTCTCCGCGCCCCCATCAGCCACGAGGGCGGCGAGCGTCGTGCTCTCGGTGGACTGCACGAAGAGTCCACGACTGGTCTGCGCCGCCAGGAACGGCGCGCCGGGCTTCTGCGCCTGTTCGGAGAGTCGTGCCGACAGGAGCGAGGCGAACGTCCGCTCGATGGTCATCTGGCGATAGGCGCCAAGCGTCGTCTGGTCGCGCGCCGACATGGTGCTGGACACGGAGACGGTCGTCCGTGTCGCCTCTGGGTCGGACGCGATCGTGTACCGCGTGCCAGGCTGGCCGGGCACGTCATACAGCGGTCGCGGCCTGGGCGACGCGGCAGCCGGCAGCGATCCGAAGCGTGCCTTGATGCGCGTCTCCATGGCGGCCGGGTCGAAGTCGCCGACGACGATCACCGCCATCAGGTCGGGGCGGTACCAGTCGGTGTAGAACCGCGTCAGGCGATCGTGGGGGAACGTGCGGATGGTCTCCGGCGTGCCGATGGGCAGGCGCTCGGCGTAGCGGGAATCCTTCAGCAGCACCGGCAACTGCGCGTCGAGGATCCGCGCGCCGGCGCCGAGACCGGTGCGCCACTCCTCGAGGATGACGCCGCGCTCCTTGTCGATCTCGGCCGGTTCGAACGACACGGCGTGCGCCCAGTCCTCGAGGATCAGCAGGGACCGGTCCATCACGTCCAGGCTGTCGGTCGGAATCCGCAGCTCGTAGACGGTGTGGTCGAAGCCGGTGGTGGCGTTGATGTGGGCGCCGAAGCGCATGCCGGTGGATTGCAGGAACGCGATCGCCTCCTGCTTCGGGAAGTGGCGCGTCCCGTTGAACGCCATGTGTTCGACAACATGTGCCAGGCCGCGCTGGTCGTCGTCTTCGAGTACCGAGCCGGCATTGACCACCAGACGGATCTCGGCACGGTTCTGCGGCTGCCTGTTGGCGCGGATGTAGTAGCGCATCCCGTTCGGGAGCGTGCCAACCGTGATCCGTGGGTCGACGGGTACGGCGTCCGTGAGGGGCGCGTCGTGCGCACCGGACACCACGGCGCGCTGGCCCTCGGCGGCCAGGCTGGTGCCAAGGGTGAGGGCCGACACCATCACGAACAACTGAGCGCGAGCGGACACGGTCATGCCCACCATGGTTCCACAGAATCACCTGGCGTCGTGGCGATCGCGCACCGTCCGTCGCACCGGGCGATGCTGGCGTCACGTCGTCCACGCCAAGCTGGAAGGGACCGAACTCCAGCACGTCGCGCCATCGAAGGAGAGGTTCTGGCGTCGAGACTCGGGCAGTGGGGGCAGGCTAGTGCGTCGCGCTCGTCGCGGAGATGGTCGGCATGGGCGACGGCGGCGCGTCAGCATCTCGAAGCCGCGCGAGCGCGTCGAGGATCAGCTCCAACCCCGTGGCGAAGTCGGCGTCGTACACCCCCGCCACTCTGCGCTCGGTCCGTGTCGCCATCACGTGAGTCATGGCCTCCATGAGGTACGGGTAGTCGGCGGTCGACAGCTGGGCGGTCACGTCCTGTTCCACCTGCGACATCTCGGCCTCCTCTCGCGGCCAATGCAGCTCCTGCATGATGTAGCCGTAGAGATAGCTGTCGATGATCACGAACGCGCGATAGGCCAGGGGCACGGTGAACCCGCTGCATCGCAACAGACCGAGGACGGCATCGGCGTACTGAAGCCGCGCGGGGCTCTGGCTCAGTCGTGACTCCATGAGCAGCGCCGCCCATCGGTGGCGAAGACACACCTGGCGTGCGGACATCGCGCGCACACGCATCGCGTGCCGCCACTCCGTCCCGAGGGGCGGCACGTCGATTTCCGCGACGACGAGATCGATCAACCCGTCGAGCACCTCGTCCTTGTTCGCGACGTGCTTGTACAGCGACATCGCCTCGACGCCCAGCGTCTGCGCGAGCCCTCGCATGGACAGTGACGCCACGCCCTCCCGGTCTGCCAGGCGCAGCGCGGCCTGGAGCACGCGCTCGCGGTTCAGGGGCTGACGGCGCGCTCGTGCGCGAGGCCTGGTCTTTGCCATCACCGACATCTCCACGGGCCCCGACGTCGTCCCGGAACCTTTGCCAAGCTTACACCGTATGCTAGATTGGCTTACATCGTAAGCCTGCAATGCCACGCCACCACGACAGCTGCGCGGCCGAACGGCTCGGACCCCCACGAATCCGGCCGAACGCCCCCAGCAGGAGCCCGTTCATGCCCAGATTACTGCGTACGCCCGCGGCGGTGCTATGCGCCTGTGCCGTCATCATGACCGCCGCTGCGCCCGCGACAGCCGCGCACCGCCACGACCTGATCGTCAACCCCTCGGCGGCGCAACCCGCCGCCTCATCGAACCCACGCGCGCCGGAATCGGCCACGCCGCGCGTCGTCTCCGGCATCGTGCGAGACGCCGGCTCCAACGCGCCGGTCGCCGGTGCGACCGTGACTGCCGGCGATGCGCGGGTGATCACCGGCGCTGATGGTCGGTTCACCGTCCCGGCGCAGACCGAGAACGTGACGCTCCGCGTGGTGGCGGCGGGGTACTTCGATCTCGACACCACCGTGTCCGTCGCATCCCCCAACGGTTCCGTCGTCGAGCTCGTGATCGTCCGGGAACGCGCGATCTCCGAGCACGCGGAGGTCCGTAGCGCGGCGCCGGGAACGGCGCCTGCCACGCGCCGGGTCGATCCCGCGGAGGTCCTCCGCACACCGGGGGCGCTCGACAACATCTTCCGGGCACTGCAGACGCTTCCCGGGGTCGTCGCGACGCAGGAGGCCCTCGGCTACATGTCCGTGCGCGGCGGATCGCCAGACCAGAACCTGACGCTGCTGGACGGCGTGGAAGTGCACGATCCGTATCGTCTCTATGGCCTGGCGAGCGCGTTCAATCCCGACACGATTCAGCGCTTCGACCTGGCAACCGGCGGCTTCAGCGCCCGGTATGGCGACCGCCTGTCGTCACTGCTGACGGTCGAGTCGCGTGATGGCGCGGCAGGCCGATCGCTTGGCGGCCAGGCGTCGCTGAGCATCACGGATGCGAACGTCATCGTCGAAGGTGCCATTCCGAGGGTCGACGGGGGATCGTGGCTGGTGAGCGCACGCCGCACCTACTACGATGTCGTCGCCGATCTCGTCAGCGACCAGACCTTTCCCGGCTTCAACGACCTCCAGGCCAAGGCGACGTGGGCGCCGCGCGCGGGGCGCAAGCTGACGGTCTTCGGACTGCGCAGCCGACAGGGCGGTGATTTTCGCGTCGACGATGACGATGTGGACGTGCGATTTCAGGACAAGACGCAGAACACCCTGGGGTGGGCGCGCTTCGAGACGACCATCGGCTCGCGCGGGCACGCCATGACGGTCGTCGGTCATTCGGACACACGCATCGACGCAGGCTTCGACGGACTGTTCGCCGACCAGGCTCGCCGCTCGAATGCGCCCGGTGACGTGCCGGTGCGCCAGGCGACGGTGCGCTACGGGTACGCGACGCTCGTTCGTGACCTGTCGGCGCGGCAGGAACTGAGCTGGGCCGCCCGGGCGCACACGCTGCATGCGGGGGCTGAAGTGCACGGACTCTCGACGACCCTCGACTTCTCGCTGCTCGGAGATCGCAACCCCAATGTCAACGGCTCCAGCCTCCAGGGGGGCGCCGGCCTTCCGGACGCATTGCGGTCGGAGATTCGATCGACACGCGGGGGCGCGTGGGTGGAAGACACCTGGGCCCTCGGCCGTACGGTGTCGCTGCAGTCCGGTCTGCGCATCGACCACGTCGGTGCGACACGCGAGACCCTCGTGTCGCCACGGCTCTCGGCGGCGTGGAGTCTGGGGACGTCCACGCGCGTCCGGTCGGCGTTCGGGCGGTACACGCAGAGTCCAGGCTACGAGAAGTTCGGCCAGACCGATTACCTGCTCGACCTCACCGATCCGTCACGCGTGGGCCTGCGCAGCCAACAGGCGCTCGTCGCGTCAGCGTCGCTCGAACGGGACCTCGGCACCTCGGCCTCGGTGCGGGTCGAAGGCTACTACAAGCACTTCGACGATCTGTTGGTGGGACAACTGGAGTCCGAGCCGGTTCGCCTCGCGCGCGTGGCTGGCTACGATTTTCCCGGCGAGCTGCAGTCGCACATCCCGACCGATGCCATCATCACCTCCACGCCGTCCAACGACGGGCAGGGACGGGCGTATGGCGTCGACGTGCTCGTTCGGCGGACCACGGTGTCGAGTGACACCCGACTCCGGGGCTGGGCGAGCTACACGTGGGGGAAGGCGGAACGAGAGGCGTACGGCATCCGCTATCCGTTCGAGTACGACCGACGCCATGCCGTCTCGACCGTCCTGGCGTATCAGCTCTCGCCGCGATGGGAGCTGGCGACGACGACGCGGGTGGCGTCGGGGTTTGCCCGCACCGAGCCGCTTGGCCTGCGCGTGGCCGGCACCGCGGACACCACCGACAGTGACGGCGATGGCCAGCGTGACGAGCTGCGTCCCGAGCGCGATGCTGACGGACGTCTGGTCTACATGGTCGACTTCGGCGGGGTCGCCAATCTGCAGCGTGGGCGTCTCCCGGCCTTCTTCCGCGTCGATGCCCGGCTGACCTGGCGATCGTCGTCGCGGCGCTGGGAGATCTACGGCGAAGTGCTCAATGTCACCAACCGCCAGAACGCGGGGGCGCTGGCACCGCGCCTCGCCCACGACCCGTCGTCGGATCGTCCCCTGCTGACGGAGGTCCGCGAACAATCGCTGCCGCTACTGCCGACGCTCGGCCTGCGCGTCCGCTTCTAGGAAGGCACGGGGATACAGATGACGCCTCAGCGGAGCCCATCGTGAACGCGGCCGTTGTCACTCGGTACGGACCGCCCGAGGTCGTCGAGCTGCGCGACCTCCCCGACCCTCGGCCGCGCGCGGGCGAGGTCCTGATCCGTGTCCATGCCAGTGCCGTGACCGCCGCCGACTGGCGCATGCGCAGTGGCGACGCGCCTCGGGGCTTCGGCCTGCTCATGCGCCTGGTCCTTGGCTGGCGTGGGCCGCGCCGGGGCGTGCTCGGCATCACGATGGCAGGCGAGGTGATCGCCCTCGGTGAGGGCGTGACGCGGTTCGCCCTCGGCGACCGGGTGTTCGCGCTGACAAGTGCGCGCATGGGTGGGCACGCCGAACGCGCCGTGGTGAGGGCGTCGGACGCCATCGCTGTGATCGCCGCCGGCATCAGCGTCGAGACCGCCGCGGCGCTACCCGATGGCGGCCCCACCGCGTTCCACTTCCTGAATGAGAAGGGCGGGATCAAGGCCGGCGATCGCGTCCTGATCAACGGGGCCTCGGGCGGGGTGGGCACGGCCGCGGTGCAACTCGCGCGCTACTTCGGCGCCGAAGTCACCGCGGTGACCAGCGCGGCCAATGCGGAACTCGCGAGTCGCCTGGGTGCCAGCCGGGTGATCGACTACCAGACGACGGACTTCGCGACGGAGGGTGTGCGCTACGACCTCATCCTGGATACGGTCGGCAACTGTCCCTATGCCCGAGCCCGGCCCGCCCTGGCCGACGGCGGGCGCCTGCTGCTGGTGGCCACCGATCTCATGGGCACGCTCGGCGCGATCCTCCGGCCGCGTCGCCACGCTGGACATCGCATCGTCGCCGGCGTCGCGCCCGAGAAGCGCGAGGTGCTCGAGCTGCTGATGCAACTCGCCGCCAGGGGCCTCCTCACCGCGCCGATCGACCGCGTCTACCGGCTGAACGAGATTCGGGCCGCGCACGCCCACGTCGAGACGCGGCGCAAGCGGGGGTCGGTGATCGTCCGTCTCGACTGAGCGCCGCCCTGCGCGTCAGCCGCGATGAGTGGTGGGCACGACGACGAGCTTGCCGGGGATGTCGCCGCGTCCCATCCGGCCGAGCGCCGTGGCCGCGTCGGCGAGCGACGCGACCTCGCCGACGACCGGCGTGAGCCTCCCGTCGGCCACCATGGTCATCAGCTCCACCAGCCGACGGGGCCCCTGCTCGACCATCAGGACCCCCGCCTTGCGGTCCGAGCCCAGCGCGAGGATCGCGCCGACGACGAGAAGGTTCAGCAGCACGGGCACCGGTCCGCCGACGACCATGTAGCGCCCTCCCGGCGCGAGCACGCGTCGCACGCGGCGAGCCGTCCGCGTGCCGAACAGGTCGAGCACGAGATCGAAGCGCTCGGGCAGCGTCGTGAAGTCCACGGCACGGTAGTCGATCACGCGGTCAGCGCCGATGCGGCGCAGCAGATCGAGCTTCGCGGCGTTGTCCACCGCCCACACCTCGGCGCCTGCCGCCTTCGCCATCTGGAGCGCGAGCGGCCCGCTGCCGCCCCCCGCTCCGTTGACCAACACGCGCATCCCCGCACGCACGCGGTCACCGACGCCGGTGAGCGCGATCGTGCCGGACTGCGGGAGCGTCGCGGCGACGACCGCGTCGACTGCGCCCACGCGCTTCACCCACATCGTCGCCGGAGCGACGACCTGGTCGGCGAAGCCGCCGAAGGTGCCGAGGATATCGCCCAGCACGGCGTCTCCGGGCACGAAGCCCGTGACGCCGTCGCCGACGGCGTCGACGATGCCGGCGACGTCGGACCCGAGCGTCTGGCCCCTGGGCCTCAGGAGGCCGGCGACCGCGCGGGCGTACGCAGGCCGGCCGGTCACCGTCTCCCAGTCGCTGGCGTTGGCGCCGCATGCCTCGACGCGCACCCGGACTTCGCCAGGGCCGGGCTCGGGCACGGCGACGTCTTCAATCGTCAGATCGTGTTCGTCACCGTAGCGATGGTGGATGAGTGCACGCATGCGGCCTCCGCGACGCTCACCCAATGCTTACCCCTGCTCCGGGAACAGGCCGGGCATCCAGCGGGCAGCGAGTGTTGCCGGAAATGCGATGCGCAGCGGGGCGCGGCTGCTTTCGGACATGAGCACGCCGCGGTCGATGAGCGCCGAGACGACGCGGCGGGCCTGACGGTGGCCGGTGCCGACGATGTCAGCGGCGTCGCCGCGAGGCACCTCGCCACGATAGAGAACCGCCTCGAGGATGTGGCCGGCTTTCGCAGGAAGCCGTCGCAGGCGTGTCTCTTCCTCGGCCCAGAGCCGCACGCGGGTGCGCAGGCGATCGGGCTGGACGAGTTCTTCCATGAAACGCACCTGATCGCTGCAGGTGTCGAGGAAGAACGCCGTGAAGGCTGAGAGCGCCTGCTCGCTGAGGTTGCCGCGTCCGTCCAGATCATCGCGGCGGGCCTGATCGCACGCCATGAGGTGGCCCTTGTAGACGGCGACGCTGCGTGCGAGACCGCGCGCGACCGACCATAGACCGCCTGTGTCGAGCGCATCGAGCAGGACCGCGTGCGACATCAGGCGTGCGACGCGGCCGTTGCCATCGACGAATGGGTGAATCCACAGCAGGCGATGATGGGCGGCGGCGGCGGCGAGAATCGTCTCGGCGCGTCCGAGCCGGCCGTAGATCTCCTCGAAGCGTGCGAGGAAGCGCGGCACCGCGCCAGGGCTGACGGCGAAGTGATTGCCGACACGCACGTCGTCGCGGCGCAGGACACCGGGTTGGACGCGCACGGCCCGCCCGGTCTCGGGATTCGTGACGACGAGCAGGTCTTCAGGCAGGCGTTCGCAGAAGCGCCGGTGGATCTCCTGCTGCGCGGCGGCGGTGACCGCGCGACCGCGCAGCGCGCCGCCATCGATCCACTCCTGGACCGAGACATGCGCGCGCGCTTCGACCTGCAGGTTGCGCGTGGTTGGGTCCGCGCTGAAATCCTCACGCATCGCCCGCTCGATCTCGACCGGATGCGTGTTGTGGCCCTCGATGAGGTTCGAGTAGTAGCAGTTCATCGAGCGGACAAGGTGTGAGAGGGCCGTCGCGACTTCCGGCGGCAGGCTGCGGCGGAAGCCGGCCGCGAGCGCTGCCAGGTCAACAGCTTTGTCGCTCAATTCCTCGCGCCTGGGTGTCGCGGCGCCCAGCAGCAGCGGCTCCATCGCGGACAGGGGCTCCCCGCGATCTACGACCTCATGGATGTCCGCTTCTGTGTCCGCTTCACGACCTCGCACATCTGCCATTTTGGCAATGGTTTACACGCGTGTCAAACGACTCGAGACCCTCAGGTACGTCCGCTTGAAGGTCCATCGGAAGTTGCTCAAATCTGAGCACTCGCCCCTGCAATCGCAGAGCGTCTCCCATACCAGCTGGCCAATGCGGGCGGGCGTCAGCCCGATGTTCATGATGCGCGCCGCCTCGTACTCCTGCGACTTCACCGGTGATGGCCGAGCGGCTTGCCGGTGAGCGTGCGGCACTTGGACTTGATCTGTTGGCCTGGACACCTTCGCAAGGGCTTCAATGGCCCCCGAGGCAGTCGCCTGAACGCGCTTGACGTCGATGGAAGGGGTGAACCGGACGCCCCGGCGAAGCGCCTGTATGGAACCGTCCTCAGATCGGGTTCATCTGAGTAAGCGGAAACGCAGGGAGGCTGGTCGCGCATTGCCCGCCATTGCCCGCTGGCAACTGTCGATCTCTTCTTCTTCGAATCGCGACTGTCTGTCGCTGATCACGATGGTTGCGCGCTCCCTTTGTCGCGGGTCTTCGTTCCGGCTGGCTCTGCCATATGTCAACGCCGGGCGAAAATCTGACAGATCCGCCGATTGAAAATCTGACAGATCGACGAGGGGACGAGCCTCAGGTCGTCGCCACCTCCTGACGGGGGCGCCGGCGGCGAGCCGCCGGC
>NZ_JALHPM010000139.1:0-17123 GCF_022842525.1 Luteitalea sp. | reverse complement strand
CGCGGATACCTGGACCTGACGCTGACCGGCTATCCCCAGGAGGCCCTGAACGACCCCACGCAGGCCGTGGGTGACCTGCTGTTCCGCCACGAGGTCACGTGGCGGAAGGGCAGCCTGAAGATCGACGGGGCGTTCGACACCCGGGTCGACACCAACGACATGACCGAGCGCCGTATGGCGCTCACCTACTGGGATCGCACCATCCAGCGCCCGCTGTTCGCCGCGCGTCGGCTCAGCGCGTCATGGGCGTACAAGCGCCTGACCATGGACGTCGGCAAGCAGTTCGTGCGGTGGGGCAAGACCGACATCCTCACGCCGACCGATCGGTTCACCCCGCGCGACTACCTCACCGTGGTCAACACCGACCCCCTCGCCGTGACGGCGGCGCGGGTGGCGGTGGCGAGCAGCACGGACTCCCTCGAGGTGGTCCTCACCCCCCGCATGACGCCGAGCCGCATGCCCCTCCTGGACCAGCGCTGGGTCGTCCTGCCTCCCCTGCCGCCCGGGTTGTCGATCGCGGACCGCGGCGCGACCTACCCGGAGGGGCCGCAGGTCGGCGCGCGGTGGAACCACATCGGGCGATGGCTGGAGCATTCCGTGTCAGTCTTCCGCGGATACGACCACTTGCCCGCGCTGCCCGTGTCTCTCGTCCCGGGGACCGGGGTTCTCGAGGTGCGGCGCGAGCACCCGCGGCTCACGTCCGTCGGGGGTGACATGGCGGCGCCGCTCCCGTGGGTGACGTTGAAGGCCGAGGCGGCCTGGCTGGGCAGCGACACGCCGGGGGCACAGGAACTCGTGCTCTACGTCGTGCAGGCCGAGCGGCAGGTCGGCGAATGGCTCTTCATCGTCGGCTATGCGGGGGAGCACGTGCAGCGGGAGCCCAGCACGTTCCGCTTCTCGCCCGATCGCGGGCTCGCCCGCGCGGTGGTGGGGCGCGCGGCGCTGACGATCGACAGCACGCGTTCGCTGGTGTTCGAATCGGTGGTCCGCCAGGACGGCGACGGCACGTATGCGCGCGCCGAGTATTCGCATGCGCTGGGAGCGCATTGGCGTCTCACGGGGCAGGCTGCCCTCTTTCGTGGAGAGGATGGGGACTACCTCGGCCAGTATCGGCGCAACTCGTTCGGCGCCGTGACGCTTCGCTTCAGTTACTGAACGCGCCTCACCCGTGCCAGGGCTTCAGGCTCACGGCCCCTTCGTCGATCTCGATGTAGTGCGGCGCGTGGAACCAGCTGCCGGGGTTCACGTACGAGGCGCGGGCGTCGTTGAGCGGCACCACGCCGGCGTGATGGGTGTGCCCGAAGATCACGACGTCGAAGCCGCGCCTGGAGAGTTCCTCTGCGGCTTCCATGAACGACGGGCTCTCGTCCTCGGGCCAGTGGGCGGGACGATCACCGCGGCGTCGCCACCCCAGCCAACGTGCAAGGTACCGATGCCGCAGGCGCTTGATTGGCTCGTCGAGAGAGTAGAGCTTGGGGTGCAGACGCGCACAGAACCCGATGAAGCGCGTCAACTCCGGCTGGAGGTCCGGGTGCTTCATCAGGAACTGATCGTAGAGGTGCCCGTGCTCGATGCGTATCCGCTTGCCGCCTGACACCACGTTGAGGAACGGCACGAAGCGGACCCCGCCCCAGTCGCCGAGGCAGTGCTCGAGGATGATGTCGTGGTTGCCGACGGTGTAGTAGATCGTGATGTCGGCCGCCGCCCTCCTGAACTCCGTGAGCAGCGAGGTCGCCTCGATGCTCATCCTGCGCACCGAGGTCTGCAGGACGTCGATGCCGTCGCCGTTGATGCAGACGTTGTAGCCGTTGTCGCGGGCGTACGAGAGCAGGCGGATCAGCGCGGGCCTGGCGTTGCAGAAGTGGTTGCCGATGTGGGTGTCGGACACCACGAGCATGCGCGACTCCCTGACATCGGTGATCATGCCCGCTCCTCGTCCTCCAAGGGCCCGCGCCAACGCTCCAGGACCTGCACCGCCGGCGCCTCGGCGACGTCGCTGCGGTCGGCAAGGACGGAGCGCGCGCCCGGCTGCATGGGCCTGCCCTGATACCCGTGTCGGCAGTATAGCCGGTGCCCTCCGCCTTCCCGCTCTGGCTTCCTTCGTTCCGCCGTTCCGCGCTTCTGCTCTCTCCCGTTGCGGTACAGTGCTGTCGTGATTCCTGTCGTCCTGGTCACCGGTGCGAGCCGTGGGCTCGGTCGTGGCATCGCCATCGAGGCGGCCGCGGCCGGCTGCTCGGTCGCGATCAACTACGCGAGCAATGCCGCGGCCGCTGACGAGACGGTGGGTCTGTGCACCGCGGCGGCCGTGCGGCCAGAGCAGCGGTTCGTGCCCATCAAGGGCGACATCGGCAACCGCGACGATCGCGCAGGACTGCTGGCCCACACGCTGGACACCTTCGGCCGTCTCGACGCGCTGGTCAACAACGCCGGCATGGCGCCGCGGGTGCGCGCCGACCTGACCGAGACCAGCGAGGCCTCGTTCGAGGAACTGCTGCGGGTGAACCTGCAGGGGCCGTTCTTCCTGACACAGGCCGTCGCGAACCACTGGCTCACGAAGCCGTACGCGCCCGCGCTCGACGGTGGCTTCAAGATCCTGTTCATCACCTCGATTTCGGCCGACACGGCGTCGGTCAACCGCGGCGAGTACTGCGTCTCCAAGGCCGGGCTCGCGATGACGTCGCAGCTCTGGGCCGTGCGTCTCGCCGCCGAAGGCGTGCAGGTGCTGGAACTGCGCCCGGGCATCATGGCCACCGACATGACATCTGGCGTGAAGGAGAAGTACGACGCCCTCATCGCCGAGGGCCTCGTCCCGCAGCGACGCTGGGGTACGGCCGACGATGTCGGGCGCGCCGTGCGGGCGGTGCTGTCGGGGGCGTTTCCCTTCACGACCGGCGACGTCATTCATCTCGACGGCGGCTTCCACCTCAGACGCTTGTAGAAGCGTCGCCCGTCGACCTGAAGGTCGACGGCTACTCGGAGAGCCGGCCCTGCCCATCCCATGATTCGCATCAACACGAAGATCACGCCGAAGTCGCTCCTCCCCGCCATCGACACGCTGTTCGAGCTGTCGGCGCGCAAGATCGCCCGCATCGAGAAGACGTGGAATCCGTCGCGCGGCACGCCGGTGTTCACGGTGGCGGGACGGTACACGTCGCGAGGCTGGACCGAGTGGACCCAGGGCTTCCAGTTCGGCTCCGCCATCCTGCAGTTCGATGCGACCGGTGACCCGGCGATGCTCGAGATCGGGCGCCGCACGACCGTGCAGCACATGGCGAGCCACGTCAGCCACGTGGGCGTGCACGACCACGGCTTCAACAACGTGTCGACGTACGGCAACCTGCTGCGCCTCGCCCGTGAGGGTCGCACGGACGCCAGCGAGTGGGAGATCGCCTTCCATGAACTCGCGCTGAAGGTCTCAGGGGCGGTGCAGGCCGCACGCTGGACGGACCTGCCCGACGGCCTCGGCTACATCCAGTCGTTCAACGGGCCGCATTCGCTGTTTGCCGACACGATGCGATCCCTGCGCTCGCTGGCCGTGGCGCACCAGCTCGGTCACGCGCTGATGGGCGAACGCGACCGCCGCATCTCGCTGCTGCATCGCCTGGTGCAGCACGCCGACACGAACGCCGCGTTCAACGTGTACTTCGGCAAGGGCCGCGACGCCTACGACGTGCGTGGCCGAGTCGCCCACGAGTCCGTGTTCAACGTGACCGATGGGTCGTACCGGTGCCCGTCGAGCCAGCAGGGCTACTCGCCGTTCTCGACGTGGACGCGCGGGCTGGCGTGGGTGCTGCTCGGCTACGCGGAAGAACTCGAGTTCCTCGAGACGCGCGACCAGGCGGAGTTCGAGGCGTTCGGCGCGAAGAAGACGGCCGTGCTGCGGCGCTACCTCGAGGCGGCGCGTGCGACCGCCGACTTCTATCTCGCCAACACGCCGACCTGTGGTGTGCCGTACTGGGACACGGGCGCTCCTGGCCTCGTGCATCTCGGCGACTATCTGTCGCGCCCGGCCGACCCGTACAACGACCACGAACCGGTGGACAGCTCCGCCGCCGCCATCGCCGCGCAAGGCCTCGTCCGCCTTGGCTCGTATCTCGGCGGCCGCGGCCAGGCCGCAGAGGGCAAGCGCTACCTGTCGGCCGGCCTCACCACAGCGCGGACGCTCTTCTTCGCCCCTTATCTCTCCACCGACACCAGGCACCAGGGCCTGCTCCTGCACGCCGTCTACCATCGCCCGAACGGCTGGGACCATGTGCCGCAGGGGCGGCAGATCCCGTGTGGCGAGTCGTGCATGTGGGGCGACTACCACGCGCGCGAGCTGGCGCTGCTCGTCCGCCGCATGGCCCGCAAGGAGCCGTACTACACCTTCTTCGGGATGTAGCCGTCGCCATGCGCGGGCTGATGATGGACATGCCGCTGTCGATTCCGGCTCTGCTGCGGCGGGCCGAGTCGGTCCATCCGCACAAGGCGATCGTCAGTCGCCTGGTCGACCGGAGCGTGATGCGGACGACATACGCCGAGACGCTGGACGGCGCACGTCGACTCGCGGCAGCGCTGCGCGCACTCGGGGTGCAGCCGGGCGATCGCGTCGCGACCTTCTGCTGGAACCACGTGCCGCACCTGCACGCGTACTACGGCATCCCGGCCTCTGGCGCCATCCTCCACACACTCAACATCCGCCTGCACGCCGAGGAGCTCGCCTACATCGTCACGCACGCCGACGATGCGGTGATCATCGTCGACAAGGTGCTGTGGCCGGTCTTCGAACCGGTGCGCGCCCGCATCGGCCACCGCCGCATCATCGTCATCAGCGACGACCACGACATCCCGCCGGGGACGCTGCACTACGGCGACCTGCTGGCGGCGCAGGACGACGCGCCGCCGTTCGAGGACATGGACGAGCACACCGGCGCGGTGCTCTGCTACACGTCGGGCACGACCGGACGGTCCAAGGGCGTGTTGTACTCCCATCGGGCGCTGGTGCTGCATTCGTTCGCCGAGGCGCTGCCCGACATGCTCGATCTGGCGGAAGCGTCCAGGGTGCTGGCGGTGGTGCCGATGTTCCACGCCAATGCCTGGGGCCTGCCGTTTGCCTGCGCGCTGGTCGGCGCCACGCAGATCCTGCCCGGCCCCTACCTCGACGCCGCCAGCATCGTCTCGCTGCTGGAGTCGGAGCGGGTCACGCATACGGCTGGCGTGCCGACGATCGCGCACGCCCTGCTGGCCCACCTCGACCAGCATCCGGGGCACGACCTGTCGGCGCTGCGCCTGATGCTCGTCGGTGGCGCGGCGATGCCCGAGACGACCATCCGCGCCTTCGACGACAGGCACGGCGTGAAGGTCATCCATGCCTGGGGCATGACCGAGACCGCGCCGCTCGGCACGATCAGTCGCGTTCCGAGCGAGTTGGCGGACGCGCCCGCGGACGAGCAGTACGCGTGGCGAGCGACGCAGGGGCGGCCGGGGCCGTTCGTCGAGGTGCGCGCGCGGGCCGAGGACGGCGCGCTGGTGCCGTGGGACGACCAGGCCATGGGTGAGCTCGAGGTGCGCGGACCGTGGGTGGCCTCGGCCTACTACCCGGGCGACGACGCGCCCGACCGCTGGACCGACGACGGCTGGTTCCGCACCGGCGACATCGTCACCATCGAGAAGACGGGGCGCTTGACCATTCACGATCGCGCCAAGGACCTGGTCAAGTCCGGCGGAGAGTGGATCAGTACGGTGACGCTGGAAGCGGTGCTGCTCGAGCACGAGGCGATAGCCGAGGTGGTGGTGATTGCCGTGCCGCACGAGCGGTGGGGGGAGCGTCCGCTGGCGTTGGTGGTCGCGACGCCCGGATGCCGGCCGACGCTGCCGGACGTGCGTCAGCATCTCGACGGCCGTGTCGCGCGCTGGTGGTATCCGGATGCCGTGGAGGTGGTCGACAGCCTGCCTCGGACCGGCGTCGGCAAGTATCAGAAGCACACGCTCCGCGAGATCTATCGCGACTACTTCGAGGAAAGCGCACCGCAGTGACGTTCGCTATCATCGACGGGTGACGACGCTCGTACGCGCCGAGTCCCGTGACGACGACAGCCTCGAGGGGCTGAGCGCGCGGGTCACGCGGCTCGAAGCCGATCTGCGTGAGCGGACCGAGACCGTCGAGGGCGTCAGGTCCGGCCTCGAGGCCTTTCGCATCCGCTACCGGCAGGACGTTGGTCTGCTGCACGAGCAGCTCGACGCGCTGGAGCTGGCCATCGCCGAGGCCGAACTCGGCGAGCTTGCGAAGAAGCTCGACGAGGCGGGGCCGGAGGCGCCGCCGTTGCCCTCGGCTCCGGCGCCGGAGGGTCCCGCACGGTTCACGTCGGACGCGGTCCGCAAGCTGTTTCGCGACGTCGCCAAGACCATCCATCCCGACCTGGCCCTCGACGAGCACACGCGTCACCGGCGCCACGCCCTGATGATCGAGGCCAACAAGGCCTACGCGCGCGGCGACGAGGAGCAGCTCCGGTGGATCCTGCAGGCGTGGCAGCGCAGCCCGGAGGCGGTGCAGGGCAGCGACCCGGAGGCGATGCGCCTGCGGTTCGTGCGTCGTATCGCGCAGCTCGAAGAGCAACTCGAGGGGTTGTCGACCGAGCTCGCGGCGCTGAAGGACTCACCGCTCTGGGAGCTCAAGGTGATGGTCGACCAGGCCGCCATCCGCGGCAAGGACATCGTGCGGGACATGGTGCGGCGACTGGAGCGCGACATCATGGCCGCCACCAACCGTCTCGACGCGATGCGGGGGTGAGCGCGAACGGCCCGCTCGGCGAGCGGGCCCTCCCACGCCACGGTGCGGCTATCGCGACGCGGACGACGTCGGCGCCGGCTTGAAGAGCATGGGCGCGAATTCGGTCAGGTAGTGGCGCCACTTGATCCAGGTGTGGCCGCCGTCGGTCTCGCGATAGACGGGTGAGAACCCGAGCTTCTCGAACATGGCGACCGTGGCCTTGGTCGTGCCGAGCAGGAAGTCGTCCTTGCCGGTCGCGAACCAGAGGAGCTGCAGGCCTTTCTTGAGGCCTGGATCGGCCAGCACGGCGGCGTGCGTGGCCGACCACTCGTCGGCAGTGGCGCCCATGCGCGGGGCTGGCCCCGTCGCACCGGGGGGACGCGGCATCAGGTCGGGGAAGGCCCCGATCAGCCCCGAACTGTAGACGCCGACGTAGGCGAAGTCGCCGAGGTGCGGAATGGCCGCGTTCAGAGTCTGGTGGCCCCCCATCGACAGGCCGGCCATCGCCGTGGACGCCCGCCCCTTCTTCACCCGGTAGTGCGACTCGATGTAGGGCTTGATGTCCTTCATGATGTCGTTGACGACGTCCTGCGTCCCCTGCATGCCCGGGGCCCCGCCGCGAATGTGCCCGGCTGGCATCACGACGATCATCGGCACGGCCTTGCCACTGGCGATCAGCGAGTCCAGGATGAAGTTCGCCCGCCCGACCGACGTCCAGGCATCGTCGCTGTCGCCGGCGCCGTGCAGCAGATAGAACACCGGGTAAGACGCGGTGCCGTTCTCGTAGCCCGGCGGCGTGTACACGTGCATGCGACGGAACTGGCCGAGCGACGTCGACTTGTAGGTCACGCGTGCGACCGCGCCGTGCGGCACCTCGGTTGTGTCCCACGGCTGCGCACCCGGGACGTAGGCGACGCTCCACGTGTTCTGGAAGGACTCGCTGGTCGCCGGGTTGCGCGGGTCGATCGTCGCCACGCCGTCGACGTCGAAGTTGTACCGGTAGGCGCCGGCTTCGGGCGTGCTGACGGTGACCGCCCAGATGCCGTTCTCCCCCTTCGTCATCTGCGCCGCCTCGCGCGTCAGTCCGACAATGTCCCCGGCCGACACGCGAACGGCCTGCGCTTTCGGGGCATGGAGACGGAAGGTGATACGCCCGCCGTCGCCGATCTCCGGCGACACGTACTGCGGCGGGCGCGCGGGCGCGGCGGCCGGGGCCTGTGTGGCCGGGGCCGGCGCGGGCGCCTGAGCCGCGAGCGGCAGAGAGCCGAGCACCAGGACCGTGGCGGCATGTGCCGCCGTCGAGACGAACCGGCGCGCGATGCGCCGGGAGCCGCTTTGCACCATCTGCTGCCTCCTGAGGGGGATGGGCGGATGCTAGCAGGGAAGCGTGCATGGGGGACAGGAGAACCTGTGCAAGGGACAAGGGACGAGGGGAGAAGTCACAAGGGGGGCAAGGGACAAGGGGCAAGGGCGGGAGGGACAAGGGAGAAGGCGGGGCGTGTGGCATGGGCGTTGCTGAACCGTTCGCCATCATGTCCATCCCTGCGCGCGATTTGACGGGCCGGTCACGGCGGTTCTCGGTGCAACTGCTGGCGTTCGTGGAGGCTGAACAGCGGCGGCGGGTGCTGCCGGCGCGGGTGCTCGATCAGGTGGTGCGTGCAGGAACTGCGATCGGCGCTCACAACGCGGAGGCAGATGCTGCGATCTCTCGCCGCCACCTGCTGGCCCTTCGCGCGGGCGCACTGAAGGAGGCGCTCGAGACCGAGTACTGGTTGCAGCTCATCGCCGAGGGGCGCCGCTGTCAGTCACCGGAGGCGCTCGGCGAGTTGCAGGCCCAGTTGGGACAACTGACCGCGATCCTCACCGTGTGCGTCAAGAAGCTCCGCGGCCAGTGACGGGGCGCGACGGCCGGGTCGGAGACCGGGCCCTACCCCAGCCTGACGCCCGTGTCCCTTGCATCCCTGCCCCTGACGTTCTTGTCCCTTGCGTCCCTCGTCCCTTGAGCCCTTGTCCCTTGTCCCTCGACTCCCTTGTGACTTCTCTCCTTGTCCCTTGTCACCTGGACGATGGGCGCTCAGTCGCGCTGGTGGCGCACGACGGTGAAGCCTCGTCGGCCGACGGCGGCTGGAAGTGCGCGGTGATCGCGTCGAACGCCTCATCCGTCGTCCACGGTGTCCCAGCGGGCAGGTCGCGACTGCGGAGCCGGAGCTGGTGTTTGCACAGCGCATCGGACGCCTCGATGACATGCAGTTCGTGTTCGGCGCCAGCGCGTTCGAACAGGTCCCGAAACCAGGCCCGTTGCTGACGGGTGTTCCCCGGGAAGTCGAGCACGACGCACAGTCCCCGCGCCAGCAGCTCGAGCACCAGTGGCTCGAGCGCCGTCCTCAGCCGGGCAGAAAGTCGCAGGAAGTCGTCGACGTCGCGGATCTCGCCGGGAAACAGCCGCGCGAGGAACTCTTGTCCCTTGTCCCTTGCGTCCCTTGTCCCTTCAGCCTTGTCCCTAGTCCCTCGACTCCCTTGTGACTCTTCCCCTTGTCCCTCGTCACCTGGACAACGACGTGACCACCACCCCGGGCCTCGCGTGCGTGTGCTGCCCGCGGTCGATCACGACGGTGCCGTTCACGATCACGTATTCGATGCCCTCGGCGTACTGCCGCGGCTGTTCGTACGTGGCGCGATCGATGACGCGCATCGGGTCGAAGATCGTGACGTCGCCCCACAGGCCTGGACGCAGCAGGCCGCGATCGAACTGGCGTACCTTGGCGGCGTTGGCCGAGGTCATCTTCCGCACCGCCTCCTCGAGGCTCAGGACGCCGGTGTCGCGCACGTAACGACCGAGCACGCGCGGAAACGTCCCGTAGAAGCGCGGATGCGGGTGCGCCGGTCCCACCGTGCCGTCAGCGCTCACGGCACTGCCGTCCGATCCGATCGACACGAAGGGCTGCGCAAGCGCGTACCGCATGTCCTCCTCGCTGTGATGGAAGAAGACCGTCGGCACGGACCCGCCGTTCTCGATGAGCAGCTCGAACAGCACGTCGAGGGGAGGCTTGCCGAGGGCGGTGATGACCTCACTCATGCGCTTGCCCGCGAACTGACTGTAGCGCGCGTTCCCGAGCGTCACCAGCAGCATGCCGTCCCAGTCCCCGGTGGCCGTGTAGTGGTTGTACCAGTCGCCGAGCGGCACCTTGCCGAGGATCTCCGCTTCGAGCCGGGGCCGCAGGGAGGGATCCTTCAACCGTGCGACCAGAGCGGCGGCACCGCCCTCGTGCGCCCAGGGCGGGACGATGCTCGCCAGGTTGTTCTGGCCGGCGCGGTACGGGTAGACGTTGGCCTCGACGGCCTGGCCCCGCGCACGCGCCGCCGCGATCAGCGCCACGAGCTCGGGCATGCGTCCCCACATCGTGCGCTCGGCGATCTTGAGGTGGATGATGTCGACGGGGAGGTTGGCGCGCCGCCCGATCTCGATCGCCTCGTCGACGGAGGCGAAGACGCCCTTCCCCTCCGTGCGCATGTGGGTCGAGTAGAGGCCGCCGTGCCTGCCGGCGACCTCGGCCATCGCCACGAGCGTGTCGGTGTCGATCCACACGCCGGGCGGCCCGCTGAGCGAGCTCGCGAGGCCGAGCGCGCCATCCGCCATGGCCTCACCGACGAGGCGCCGCATCGCGTCGAGTTCCCGCGCGTCCGGTGGACCGGCTCGCGGCCCACGCACCTCGGTCCACACCTGGCTCGACCCGACGTATGAGCCGACATTGGCGCTGAGGCCGCGGCGGCGCAGGTCGTCGAAGTAGGCCGAGAACCGGGGCCACCGCGCCGACGGCGCCGCCGATCCGCCTTCCCCGAGGATCATCGAGGTGACGCCCTGGCGCAGCATGCTCTGCGCGTCGGGGTCGTCGAGCAGCGTCGTATCGGAGTGATTGTGGATGTCGATGAAGCCAGGTGAGACGACGAGCCCGGTCGCGTCGATGGTGCGCGACGCCGCCGCGGTCACGCGCCCGAGTGCGACGATGCGGCCATCGCGGATGCCGAGATCGGCCGCGAAGGACGGATTGCCTGTGCCGTCGACGACGTGGCCGCCGCGGATGACGAGGTCCAATTCCGGCCGCTGGCCGACCACCGACACGACGACGCCGGCGGCAACGACGAGCGTGATTCCCAGAAGCAGTCGCATGGGCGGCCTCACCCCTTCTCGTCCAGTTCGCGGGCGAAATCGCAGCACGGGCGCGGCCCACCGTACGCTCGAGGTGCCACTGCGGGAATAGTCGCACGGGTCCGCGAGATCTCACCCACCCACACGTCGACATCGCACCGCTGGCGCTGCCATTGGCGGTGTCGGACGGCGCGTCGTTTGCAGCAGGCGCGGTGTGGCACACCGTGCCGAGCAGCCCCCCACCGCATCGGTGAGGACGACGGCCACCTGCGCCGGATCGTGTGCTGCTGTTTGCAACCGGGGCGCGTCGCCGGCATGCGTCGCCCGCCCCTCAGGAGGTGACGTCATGTCCCGTCACGTTCATCGGGTCGTCGCACTCTCGTTCCTGCTCGCTTGCACGATGCTCGTGCAGCCAGTGGCCACACAGTCGCCCGCAGCCGGCGACCGGGCCGGGGCGAAGGCCATGGCCGAGTCGGTCCTGGTCGTGGGCAACTTCGGTCCCGGCAGTCCTACCGACGCGATCCTCCGCTACAGCGGCGCGGGCCGGTTCATCGACGCACTCATCCCGGCCGGTGCGATGGGCCTGACGTCGACCTGCTGCGTGACGTTCGGACCGGACGGGCACCTGTACGTCTCCGATCCCTTCGGAGGTCGGGTGCTGCGTTTCCATGGGCTCACCGGAACGTACCTCGGCGAGTTCATCACGCCAGGGTCCGGCGGCCTCTTCACGCCTCTCCTCGTCGTATTCCGGGACGGGTATGCCTACGTCGGTGACCTTGGGGACATCTTCAACCCGGCCGCACTGCCACTTGGCGCGATTCGACGTTATGACGCGGACAGCGGCGCCTTCGTGGACGTGTTCGTCGAGGACGACCCGGCGAACCGCCTGATGGGTGTGTTCGACCCGCAGCACTTCGCGTTCGCGCCCGACGGCACGCTCTACATCGCGGCCGAATACGCCAATCGCATCCTGCGCGTCGACGAGGCGACACGGACGCTCGAGGTCTTCCTGCCAGCCAGTTCCGGCTTCACGAGACCGTCGGGGCTCACGTTCGGCCCCGATGGCCGGCTGTATGTGGGCAGCGTGGATCGGTCGGAGATTCGTCGCTTTGACTTCTGGACGGGGATGTGGGAGACGTTCGTGCCCTCGGGAAGCGGCGGCCTGAACACGCCCGTCGGAATCGCCTTCGGGCCGGACGGCCACCTCTACGCAACCAGCACCGGGTCCAGCGACCCTCTCGCCTACGACGGCGCGATCCTTCGCTATGACGGAAGGTCCGGCGCGTCCAGGGGCGCGCTGGTGCCGCTGGGCCTGGGCGGTCTGTCGGGCCCGCGAACCCTCTCGTTTGCCGCGACCGCCACCGTGTGCCACGTGCCGAAGGGCAACCCGGCACGCGCGAAGACCCTGACGATTGGCTACATGTCGGCGCTCGACCACCTCGCTCACGGCGACGAACCTGACGCCTGCCGTTGACCGCGTCGTGGCCGTCCATCCGTTCGACGTCCGCCGCCGCGCCGTTATTGCTCTTCGAGACCCCTGATCGACCGCATGAACCTGGCCGGCGCCCTGGCGCCGGCGCGTCATCACGCGTCCCGGGGCAAGGAGACTGTTCATGGACCGCCGATGGGTCCTGCTGACACTGCTGCTCGCGTTCGCCGTCGAAGTCCCTGCCTCGGCGCAAGAGCCGACCGAGGTGCGCGGCGAGGCGATCCTCAGCCACCCCGCGGGCAAGCTCGCGCTCCAGGCTGCCGCACTGATGGTGGCCGGCAAGACAGACGAGGTCATTCGGCTGCGTTCCGCGGAGGACCAGGCCGAGTGGAAGAAGGAGCCGGCCGCGGAGCGCAAAGCCATGAGCGACCGGATGAAGGCGCGTGCTCCCGATCCGGCAGCGCTGACCGAGGGCATCCGCAAGGGCGGCGTCCTCACCGTCTACCCTGGACGGGCCTCGCTGGAGTCACCCTACCGCGACAGCAGCGTGGTGGCCCTGTTCACCCTCGAGGGCGCGCAGTGGCGCGCGTCGGTGGGACCGATGGTGATGGCGGGTCCGCCGGCGTCGGCGCCGGAGACCCGCCTGGAGGGCGCCCAGATCGAGTCGCATCCGATCTACGACCTGGCGCTGCGCTATGCCGACGCGCTGCACTCGGGGAAGGCCGACGGGTTCATGGCGCTGGCCAGCAGCAAGGCCCAGGCGGCGTGGCGGGCGTACCCCGCCAGCGAACGCGCCGAGAGCACCAGTTACCGCAAGCAGACCGTGCCCGCACGCAGCGCGCTTGCTGGCGCGATTCGCAGCGGCGGTCTGCTGATTCTCCAGGGCGACACCACCGCATCGCTCAACATCACGACGGTCGAGCAACAGCGGACGACGCCCGGAACGGTGAACGCCTCGTCGACGACGATGAGCCTCCCCTTCGTGCTGGAGAATGGCGTGTGGAAGTTGGCGCAGTAGCGCTGGTCACCTGCCGGCCGCGGCTTCCGCCTCGAGCCACGCGCGCAGCGGCGCGAAGTAGTCGAGGATGGCCGTCGCGTCCATCTGCCTCTCGCCGGTCAGCGCCTCGAGGGCCTCGGGCCACGGCTTGCTCGCGCCAAGGGCCAGCATCGTCTGGAGCCGCGCCCCGACCTCCTTGTTGCCGTAGATCGAGCACGTGTGCAGGGGCCCGATGTGTCCGGCCGCCTTGCACATGGCGCGATGCATCTGGAACTGCAGGATGTGCGCGAGGAAGTAGCGCGTGTACGGCGTGTTGGCCGGCACGTGATACTTCGCCCCGGCGTCGAACGCGTCAGCCGGCCGCGGCCCGGGGGCCGCGACGCCCTGGTACTGCTCGCGCAGCTGCCACCACGCGGTGTTGTACTCGGCGGGCGTGATCTCGCCGCTGAACACCTTCCAGCGCCATTGATCGACCAGCAGACCGAACGGCAGGAACGCCACCTTGTCGAGCGCCATCCGCAACAGGAACTCCACATCGTCCTGCGTCTGCGGCACGGAGGGGAGCAGCCCGACCTTCACCAGGTACTGCGGCGTGATCGAGAGGGCCACGGCGTCACCGATGGCCTCGTGGAAGCCGTCGTTGGCGCCGGTCCGATAGAGGAACGGCTGCGTGTTGTAGGCGCGCTGATAGAAGTTGTGGCCGAGTTCGTGGTGGACGGTGACGAAGTCCTCCGCGTTGATCTCGATGCACATCTTGATGCGCAGGTCGTCGACGTTGTCGACGTTCCACGCGCTGGCATGGCAGACGACGTCGCGATCCTGCGGGCGGACGAAGAGCGACCGCTTCCAGAACGTCTCGGGCAGCGGCGCGAACCCGAGCGACGTGAAGAAGCCCTCCCCGTAGCGGACCATGCCGAGCGCATCGGTCTTCTTCGCCTTCAGCAGGTCGCCGACGTCGTAACCGGGGGCGCGCCCCGGCGGCCCGACGAGGTCGTAGATGTTGCCCCACTGCTGCGCCCACATGTTGCCGAGCAGGTGCGCGGGAATGGGCGCATCCGGCCGCACGACGTCGGTCCCGTACGTCGCCCCGAGCCGCCGCCGCACGTGCGCGTGCAACTGGTCGTAGAGCGGCTTCACCTGAATCCACAGGCGGTCCACTTCCTTCGCGAAGTCGTCGGGCGGCATGTCGTAGCCGGCGCGCCAGAAGGCGCCGAGGTCGGCAAAGCCGAGTTCCTTCGCGCCCTGATTGCCCAGCTGGGCGAATCGCTCGTACGGCTGCTTGAGCGGCGGGGCGATGGCGTGCCATCCCTCCCAGGCCTCGAGCAGGGCCTTGGGGTCGCGGGAGGTCGCCATCAGCCGGCTGAGGTCGTCGATCGTCTGGCACGGCTTGCCCGGCGGGCAGTACTTGCCGCGGCCGTATCCGGCCTCCATGCCGGCCACGATGCGGGTCAGCTCGGTCTGGAGGGCCGTGTCCGACGGCGCAGGCAGCGGACTCGCGGCCAGCTTGAGCAGCAGCAGCTGGCGGGCGACGTCGGCGTTGCCATTGCCGTTGCCGGGATAGCGCGCCGCCTCCTTGGCGAGGCGCATCGAACTGGCGACGTAGTCGGCGGTGGCCGCGGCCGAGATCTGTTCGGTGTCCTCGGTGATGAAGTTGGCCGCGACCCACTGCGCGCGCGAGAGCGCGTTGGCCTGCGCGAGCAGCGTCGCGTTGGCCTGTTTCACGAAGGCCGCGGCGTCAGTCGGCGGGCCCGACGTCGTGGTGGTACCGGGAGCAGAGACGCGAGAGCAGGCGGCCGCCAGACCCAGGCCGGCCAGCACGGCAGACGAGACGACGAGGAGACGACGTGTGCGCACGTCTCCTTGTACGCCCGGACGGGCGTCGGGAACAAGGGACGAGGGACACGTACGCAAGTCACAAGGGCTGCGAGGGACAGGGGACAGGGAACGGCAGGGACAAGAAACCAGAGTGGCGTGCGTGGCGCAGTCCCTTGTCGCTCGATGCCCTGTCCCTCCTCCCTTGCCTCCCTCGTGACTTGCGTACTCGTCCCGTGTCCCTTGCGCTCTACGTGCTGAACAGCACCCCTGGCGCGAGCAGGCCCTGCGGGTCGAGGGCCTGCTTCACCCGACGCATCTGCTCGATCCCCTCGTCGCCGTACAACTGGCGCAGCAGGGCCTGCTTGACCGGGTGCCGGCCGACGCCGTGCTCGGCCAGCGGGCAGCCGCCGAGGCGCGCCACCTCGACACCGAACTCGAGGATGGCGGCCTTGCCCGCCTCGACATCCTCGTAACTGCGCGGCAGGACGTTGGGGTGGACGTTGCCATCCGAGACATGGCCCCAGGTGGCCACGTCGAGGCCGCGGCGGGCGAAGCCGGCGCGATAGATATCCATCATCTCGCCGAACTTCTCGAAGGGGACGACCATGTCGGCGGCCGTCTTGGCGATGCGCCCGTCCAGATCGCGCTTGGCCCGGCCGACGCGCGCGTTGACCCCGGCGGGCACCGCCTCCCGCACGCCGAGCAGCTGCTCGGCGCGCTTGCGATCCCCCGGCAGGGCGAGCTCGGCATCGTCGAGCACGCCGTGGTGATCGAGGACCCGGCAGAAGCGTGCGAGCGGCGTGTCGGGGCCGTCGTCGTCCAGGGCGCTGCTGATCTGCTCGTAGGCGTCTTCCTGGGTCAGCAGCGGCAACTCGAGCTGGATGAGCAGGAGCAGGCCGGCCGAGGCGGGCCAGCTGACCTCGTACTTCCGATCGGCGCCATCCTCGCGGAGGATCTGCAGCGAGCGATCGTCCATGTGCTCGATGGCGGCGACGTCGATGCCGGCCGCGTCGTGCGACTGCCACGTCTGGCGCGAGGCCTCGCGCAGGTCGGCGACGAGCGCGAGCGCCCGCGGCTCGTCCGACACCGGCACGAGCGCGTAGCAGAGGCCCGCGCGCAGCGGCTGCAGGCGCAGCACCGCGGAGACGATGACGCCGAGCGTCCCTTCGGCGCCGATGAACAGGTCCACGAGATCCATCCCGGGCGCGGCGTGATAGCCGGCTGATCGCTTCACCACGTCGGGCATGGCGTAGGTGGGGACGGGTACGACACGGGTGCCGGCCGGGCCCTCGATCACGAACGTGCCGGTGTCGTCGAGCACGTGCGCACCGCGCGTGATGTCGAGCACGTCGCCGCCGGCGAGGACGACCGTCACCCCCTCCACCCATTCGCGCGTGGTGCCGTACTTGAACGTAGCGGCCCCGGCCGCGTTGGTGGCGATGATGCCCCCGACGGTGGCGCCGAGATAGGTCGGCACCGGCGGGAAGTCGAGGCCGTGCGTCGCCAGGTCCTCGAGCAGCGTGCCCAGGACCACCCCGGCCCCGACACGCACGTGGTGGGCGTCGGGCGGCTCGATGGTGGTCAGCCGCGACGACGCGAGGACGATGCCGCCGGCGGGCGTGGCCCCGCCAGTCAGTGACGACTGCGCGCCGACCGCCAGTACGGGACGACCGTCCGTGAGCACCGCCGCGACGTCCGCCTCGGTGCGCGGGCGGGCCACGACGTCAGCCTGGCCGCCCGGGTAGTGCGCGGCATCCTCGAGGTGCGCGGCCACGGCGTCGGCGCCATGGTCGAAGAGATCTGACGACAGGGGACCACGGGGAGGGCGGGCAACGATCGGCACGCGACTAGTGTAGCGGGCCGATCGCGGCGGGGAGGAGGTGCACTCAGTGGCGGCGCCGGCGCGCCACCACCGCGGCCACGGCCGCGCCCACCAGCGTCAGAGTCGCGGGCTCGGGGACGGGCTCGGCGTAGATGAAGTCGTCCA
>NZ_JALHPM010000138.1:0-17124 GCF_022842525.1 Luteitalea sp. | reverse complement strand
CCGGCGCAAGGCCGGCGAGCAGGCCGCTCACCCGCCGAGTGGCCCGCGCAGCCGGCCCGAGCTGCCCACGCTATTCCCGGAAGGACCTGAATTCTGAATGTCAGCGAAGCTTGCCTGAATTCGCTTGATGCGCCGCGGAAGCGTGGCGGAGCCGCGAGGTGCACTTCATTCTGAATGCTGAAGGTCAGCGAAGCCCGCCTGAATTTCTGAGGCGAGGTCCAGCCCGCTGGTGGCATCGGCGAGCCGTGGCTTGAGGACTCGGCCCAGGAACGCGAAGTACGCGTCGGGCGCCGGATGGCCCTGGCGCCGGAAGTCCTTGACGGCGTCTTCGACGCGACGCATCGCGGCCGCCGTCGACGCGTCGAGTCGCGGCACGCCGGCCTCCGAGGCGTCGGCCAGGGGGGCGGACATCGCCCGGACGAGCCGTGCCGCGACGGGCGTGTCGGGCTGGTGCTCGTACAGCACGCCCCGGATGGCCGTCTCGGCCGTCGCCGCCAGGGCCGCCGCGGCTGCCTGCAAGTCGCTGTCGAGGGGAGGCGGGTCCGCCTCGTTCCGGAACGCCACGGCGGCCGGAAGGCACGCCATCAACACCGCATACCCGCCATCGTCCAGGCCTCGAATGAGAGGGACGACGAGGTTGGCGTCGTGCTCCTGCTGTCGCTGCTGGACGGCCGGCGGATGCGCCCTCGCGGCCTTGAGCCACCCGCAGTCGGCCGGGCACCGAATCTCCACCAGCCGTTTGGTGCCGCAACAGGTCGGGCAGATGACCTGCCCCAGTGCGGGACAGTGCCGCTTCGACTTCCCTTTGCCACACACCGGACACGCCGCCATGCGGCGAGGCTCCCACAGTGACGGAGGCTCGTCAATGACGCCGGCCTCACGTCCGTGCTGGCCGCTCGAGCTGGCGTCGCGTGCACATCCGGGGCGCTCGCCCCTGGAATGCGATTTGCTGAGGTGAAGCGCACCAACGCAGACACGTCCCGGCAACGGAGGTCGTCCATGGCCGTCATCGCCCGAGCGTCACTCGTCGAGTACTTCAAGGTCCAGGTGGAAGCGGCCCTCGCGTCGCAGCAGGTGCCCGCCAGCGAGGACACCGCCCACTATGTGGTGCAGCTGCTGGCTGATAGCGTCCGACAGGATATGCCCGGCCGCGCCGCCGCGCTGCTGGACCCCCGCCCGCTGGCCTTGCGCCTCGCCGACGCCCTGGACGAACGCTGTCCGGCGCCAGGGCGGGCGCTGCGGGATGTGGCCGACGCCGCTCTCCTGCTGGGCGGCTACTTCAAGGCGCGGGCGTCCGTGCACGGCCTGCCCTCGACGTACTACCACCGGCTCGGCGGCTTCGCATACGGCACGCTCGGGCACGAGTCTCAGGTCCTGGCGCCGATCTTCTCGGACCTCGCCGCCCGGTTCGGCCAGTATGCCGAGGCCCTTGGCGAAGTGGGGCAGCGGGCCGGGATGCAGACGCCGTCCGGCCTGGTCCGCGCGCTCGAGCAGTGGCAGCAGTCGCGCGATCGGGTCACCGAGCGTCTCCTCGTGGAACGGGGGATGGTGCTGCCACGCGGGGGTCGACCACGGTTGCAGTGATCCGGTACAGCTGCCTCGGGCCTGTCTGAGGCCCGCCGCGCAGTCAGGACGCCGGCCGGAAGGGTGGCGAACCGCCCGCCGGAGTGCGGCGTCTAATCCGCTGTACTGCCGAGACGTGCTGCGGGTGTGATGCTCGATGCGCGCCAAGGCAAGTCACCTCGAATGAGTACCTTGCGGTTCGGCGAGGCCTGGAGGGTCTCGCGGTAACACACCCCTCCGCTCCACGCCAAGACAGCATCCCGAGGACTCACCCGTGCGCAGGCTGGCGCGGGACGCCTCGCCGACTCCATCCGCGCCTGTCGTGGCGACGTGGGGCTCCGGGGCCTGGCATGAGGTGTGCTTCGTCTCTCGGCACTGGATGAACGTGGAAAGGAGCGTGGACAGGCCATGAAGTCGAACAAGAAGTCCACTCGCATCATCAATACAGACCGTCACGCCGAACTTCGCCGGATCCTCGAGGCCCGCCGGAAGGAACTGAGCAGCGAGCTGCGGCGACAAATCCATGACGTCCGGGCCATCGGGCCGGCCGATCTGGCGCAGGGGGTCGTGGACGCCGAAGAGGCGTCGGTCTCCGATATTCAGGAAGACATCGAGATCGCCCTCATGCAGATGAAGTCGGAGACCCTGAATCGGGTCAACGAGGCCCTCGGCCGGCTCGAAGTCGGCACCTACGGCTTCTGCTACGAGTGCGGCGACGAGATCTCCGAGCCCCGTCTGCGCGCGCTGCCGTTTGCGCTCCGCTGCGTGGACTGCGAAGAGGAACGCGAGCAGGCCGAAGCGCGCGACAAGTTCGTCGCCCGCCGCGGCACGACGGCCGCCATCATGGACATCGCCAGCTGACCGGCTGATCGTCCAGCACCGCACGTGGGCCCCGAGCCGCTGCAGCCTGCTGCAGCGGCTCGACCTTTTTCGTCAGTCCTGACAAAAAACGCCGGCGGGTTACCCGAGGAACTGCAGGGCGGCAACCGTCTTCATGTCGGTGATCTCGCCGCTGGCGACCAGGGCGCGCAACTCCGCCACGCTGAACGTCCTCGGCTCGAGGTGCTCGTCCTCGTCCTGCTCGGCCGTGTGCTCGGGCACGTGCAGGCCGGTCAGCTTGTAGAAGTGCATGACCTCGGTCGTGTAGCCCGGTGACGGATAGAGCGACGCGATCCGCACGGCGCTCGTCGCCAGCTGCCCGATCTCTTCGTGACACTCCCGCAGGGCCGCGACATCGGCCTCCTCGCCGGGGTCGAGGCTGCCCGCCGGCAACTCCCACACATGCTGCCCGATGGCGTGCCGGTACTGGCGGACGAGGATCACCGACGCCTCGTCGGGCATCGGGATGAGGACCACGGAGCCGCGATGACGCACGATGTCCATCGTGGTCTCCACGCCATGCGGCAGACGGACGCGATCGCGCGTCACGGTGAACACGCGGCCCGTGTATTCGAGCGACGACGAGAGTTCGGCCATCTGGTTCTTCAGGAGGAGAGGGCCCGGTCGCCGACCGGGCCGGTCACGGATTCTGCAGCGTCTTGTACCCGAACTTCGCCACCGCGGCGTCGAGTTGCGCCAGCACCTGGTTCAGATCGTCGGGCAGCGGGGCCTCGAACTCCATGCGCCGGCGCTCGGTGGGGTGCGTGAACACCAGGCGTTCGGCATGGAGGAACGGTCGCTGCAGCGACGACAGCGCCTTGAGGTGCGGCGCGATGCGTCTCGGGATGCCGCCGTACGTCGCATCGCCGCAGATCGGGTGCCCGATCGAGCTGAGATGGACCCGGATCTGGTGCGTGCGACCGGTGTGAATCGCCACGCGCACCAGCGAGACGCCGGGCAGGTGCAGGGCCCACGTGATCCGGGTGACCGCGGCCCTCGCACGCCGGGCGCGCGTTGTCATCTTCTGACGGGAATGCGTGTCTCGGCCGATCGGGGCCTCGATGCGCCGGCCGTTGTGGACCAGGCCCCAGATCAGCGCCACGTATTCCTTCTCGACTTCGCGGTCGTGGAACTGGCGGGCCAACTCCTGGTGCGCGGCGTCACTCTTGGCCACCACCATCACGCCCGACGTGCCCTTGTCCAGGCGATGGACGATGCCGGGCCGCATGGTGCCGCCGACGCCGCTCAGGTCCTTCACGTGGTGCAGCAGCGCGTTCACCAGCGTCCCGGTGGCATGCCCGGCCGCCGGATGCACCACCATGCCGGCCGCCTTGTTGAGCACGATGATGTGCTCGTCCTCGAACAGGATGTCGAGCGGGATGTCTTCGGGCAGGGCTTCGGACGCGACCGGTTCGGGCAGTTCCACCGTCAGGACGGTCCCCGCCGGCAGCACCTCGCTGGTCCGGGTCAGGGGGCGTGAGCCGACCTCGCCCGCCGCGTCGGCAGTCGTGGCCACGCGGACGTGACCTTCCTTGATCAGGCGCTGGACCTGGGATCGCGACATCCCGGACAGGAGGGAGGCCAGTGCCTGGTCGGCCCGCTGATTGGCTTCGTCCTCGCCGATCTCGACCGACGCCAGGCGGCTGCCCTCCGGCTCGCCGTCGACCGGTTCGTCGGGCTCGTACTCGTCCTCGTCGTCATCGTGTTCGTGCATGGGCGGCTCTTGATCCTGCGTCATGCGCGCGCAGGTCGCGTGCGTCCCGGCGTGGCTGGAATCGACGCGGTGTCCCGGTCACGTCGCGAGAGCCAGTACAGCATGACCAGGCTCAGCGGCACGATGAGAAGGGAAATGAACTGCGAGGTCGAGATGTGGCCATAGACCATGCCGCGCGGATCGCCGCGGAACATCTCGATGACGAAGCGCGACAGGCCGTAGACCAGCATGTAGCCCCAGAACGTCCGGCCGGCGAAGGCACGCCCCTTGTGTTCGAACGCGAGCAGCAGGCCGAGGATCACGGCCTCGGCACCGGCTTCGTACAACTGCGTGGGGTGCAGCGGGATGCCGAGCGGCGTGCCGACGTTCTCCTGCGCCAGCGGGTTCGTGAAGGTGACGGCCCAGGGCACGTCGGTCTCGTGCCCGTAGCAGCAGCCGGCCAGGAAGCAGCCCAGCCGACCGACCACATGCCCGAGCGCGATGCCGGGCGCGATGACGTCGGCGATGCGCCAGGTCGGCAACTGGTGCTTGCGGACGTACCAGAGCCCGACCAGTACGGCCAGGATCAGGCCGCCATAGAACACGCCGCCCGATCGCGCCAGCGACAGCAGGTCGGCCGGTTCGCGCAGGAAATGATCGGCATCGACGATCACCAGCAGGAGCTTGGCCCCGACCAGCGCGCTCACGATGATGTAGATGCCGAGGTCCATCACCCGCGCCGGGTCGAGACCTCGCCGCTTGGCGCGAACGAGCGCCAGTTGCAGGCCGCCGAGATAGGCCGCGGCCAGCAGGACGCCGTAGGAATAGACCGTCAGCGGACCGAGGTCAAACAGCTTGGGGAACATCGTGCCTCGTGAACAGGGTGTCGACGATGAACAGCAGCGCGCCGACGGTAATCGCCGCATCCGCGACGTTGAAGGCCCAGAAATGCCAGGTGCCGACGTACACGTCCACGAAGTCGATGACGTAGCCGAGCGTCACCCGGTCGATGAGATTGCCGACGGCCCCGGCCACGATGAGCACGAAGCCGTAGCGGGCCGCCCAGGCGTCACCGGCGAACTTCTGGGCGTACCAGAGGATGCCGACCAGGGCCAGCACCGCCAGCCCGGCCACGATCAGCGGCTTGTAGGCGAAGTCGCTGGCGTTGAGCATGCCGAACGCCGCCCCGGTGTTGCGCACGTACGTGACGTTCAGCAGCCCCGGAATCACCGGCACCACTTCGTGCAGCGCGAGGCGCTGCAGCACGAGCAGCTTGGTCAGCTGATCGATCACGACGAGCAGCACCGTGATCCACACCTCGGGCTTGCGCCACGCGGCCGTCCTGGCCGGCCCGGTGGCCACCATCGGCGCTGTCGACGTCTCACTCACGCGGCGCCGACCCCGAGCCCGAGCGCCTCGACGCAGCGATCGCACAGGCCTTCAGTGGCCGTCTCCGTGCTGATGGACGGCACATAGCGCCAGCAGCGCTGACACTTCTCGCCACCGACCCGCGACACGACCACCGTGAGCGTGTCTGGCGCCTGGGCCGCATCGGCCGGCACCACCGTCGCCTCGCTGACGATGCAGAAGGCCGCGAGGTCGTCGGCCGACATGCCGGCGAGGACCTCGGCGAAGCGCCCCGTTCCCTCCAGCGTGATGGCGGCCTCGAGCGACGTGCCGATGACCTTCGCCTGCCGCTGCGCCTCGAGCTTCGCGTTCACCAGGTCGCGCAGTTCCAGCCGCGTTGCATAGCGCGCCACGAGGGCCTCGTCCTGCCACGCCTCGACGCCCTCGGGGAACAGCGCCACGTGCACCGACACCTCGTGCCGGCCCGGCAGCACCTTCCACAACTCGTCGGCCGTCACCGGCAGGATCGGCGCCAGCAGGCGCGCAAGGCCGTCGGCCATCAGATACATCGCCGTCTGCGCCGAGCGCCGCTCGCGCGACGTCGCGCCGAACGTGTACAACCGGTCCTTCGACACGTCGAAGTAGAACGAGCTCAGGTCGACGACGGCCAGACGGTTGATCTCGTGGAAGATCGTCTGGAAGTCGAAGCGGTCGTAGGCCGCGCGCATCTTCACGGCCGCGTCGGCGTATCTGGCCAGGGCGTACCGATCGACCTCGAGCAACTCGCCGTGCGGCACCAGATCGGTCGCCGGATCGAAATCGAACATGTTGGCGGCGAGGTACCGCACGGTGTTGCGGATCTTGCGGTAGGCCTCGACCGTCCGCGCCAGGATCTGCTTGCCGAGGCGCACTTCCTCCGTGTAGTCGACCATCGCGACCCACAGCCGCAATACCTCGGCGCCACTCTGCTCGATGACCTGCTGCGGGACGACGTTGTTGCCGCGCGACTTGGACATCTTGCGGCCTTCCTCGTCGACGACGAACCCGTGCGTGATCACTGACCGGTACGGCGCCTTGCCGCGCGTCCCGAGGGCCACCAGCAGCGAGCTGTGGAACCAGCCGCGATACTGATCGCTGCCCTCGAGGTACATGTCGGCGGGCCAGCGCAGCTCGGGGCGCACCGCCAGCACGCCCTCGTGACTCGTGCCCGAGTCGAACCAGACGTCGAGGATGTCGCGCTCCCGCTCGAACTCGGCATTGCCGCAGTGCGCACAGGTCAGGCCCTCGGGGAGGAACTCCTCGATCGGGCGCTCGTACCAGGCGTCGGCGCCGTGCTGCAGGAACACCTCGGCCGCGCGCGTTGTCAGCGCGGTGGTCAGCACCGACTCGCGGCAGGTCGTGCACGTCACGGCCGGGATCGGCACGCCCCACGCGCGCTGGCGCGAGATGCACCAGTCCGGCCGGTTGGCGAGCATGTTGTGGATGCGCTCCTCGCCCCAGGCCGGCAGCCACTCCACGCCCTTGACGGCCTCGAGCGCCTTCTCGCGGTAGCCGTCGTGGTCCATCTCGATGAACCACTGCGGCGTCGCCAGGAAGATCAGCGGCTTGTGGCAGCGCCAGCAGTGCGGGTAGCTGTGCTCGTAGGTCTCGGTGAACCAGAGCGCGCCGCGCTCGCGCAGCGCCTCCACGACCTTCGGGTTGGCGTCCCACACCTTGAGGCCCGCGAACAACTCGACGTCGGCCAGGAACTCGCCCGACGGGCCGATGGGCGCGTACGTCTCCAGGCCGTAGCGCTGGCCGGTGTTGAAGTCGTCGGCACCGTGGCCCGGGGCCGTGTGCACCACGCCGGTGCCCTGCTCCAGCGTGACGTAGTCGGCCAGCACGCCGAGCGACTCGCGCGCATACAGCGGATGCACGAAGCGGATCCGGTCGAAGACCTCGCCCTTCATGCGGGCCACGGGCTCGCCCGGCGTCCGCCCCGCCTTGGCGAACGTCGCCGCCGCGAGGGCTTCGGCCACGATCACGAGGCGACCCTCGACGTCGTACGCCGCGTATTCGAACCCGGGCTGGAACGCCACCGCCAGGTTCGACGGGATGGTCCACGGCGTGGTCGTCCAGATCAGCACCGACACGGGGCGACCGGCGAGACCGGGCACGCGCGACGCCAGCACCTCGGCGTCGCGTGCGTCGAGCGTGAACTCGACGTAGATCGACGGCGAGGTGTGCGACTCGTACTCGACCTCGGCCTCGGCCAGGGCGGTGCGGTCGGAGATGCACCAGTAGACGGGCTTCTTGCCCTTGTAGACGAGCCCCTCCTCGACGCAGCGACCCAGGGCGCGGACGATCGCCGCCTGGTACTCGTACTGCATCGTCAGGTACGGGTGGTCCCAATCGCCGAAGACCGCGAGGCGCTTGAAGTCGGCACACTGCTCGGTGACGTGCCGCTGGGCGTAGGCGCGGCAGGCCCGGCGGATGTCGGCCAGGCTCATGTCGCGCTTCTTCGAACCGAGCTCCTTGTCGACCTGGAGCTCGATCGGCAGGCCGTGGCAGTCCCACCCCGGCACGTAGGGGGCGTCGAAGCCAGCCATGGACTTCGACTTGACCACGAAGTCCTTCAGGACCTTGTTGAGGGCGTGGCCGATGTGGATCTGCCCGTTGGCGTAGGGCGGTCCGTCGTGCAGCACGTACTTGGGCCGCCCGGCGCGCGCCTGCGCAATCTGCCCGTACAGGTCCATCGCCTCCCAGCGGGCAATCGCCGCCGGCTCGGCGACCTGCAGGTTCGCCTTCATCGGGAAGTCGGTACGGGGCAGGTTGACGGAGTTCTTCCAGTCGGCCATGAACCGTCCATTGTAACTGGACGCGCTGGAACGAGGGGGCCGTCGACCTGGAAGGTCGACGGCTACAGTCGTGGCGGGTCGGCCCCCCGCTGCACCGCGCTGGCTCAGGGCTCAGGGCTCGAGCCCCGAGCCCCCCGCTCCGGGCGTTACGGCACCCGCGTGGCGGTGACCACGCTGCCGGCGGCGAACTGCACCCCGCCCGCGTCGGAGTACATCGCCCGTTCGGCGAAGACCGGGACGTTCGAGACCACCGACACGCCGAAGGACTCGTCGACCAGCTCTGGCACGTCGACGTTGACCCAGATGTTGGCGCGCGTCTGGCGCGGCACGGTGACCGTCCGCTGCACGGTGGTGCCGTTGGCGCGGAGGAAGGTGACCGTCGAGGTGGCGTCGGTCGTCCCGGGGTTGGCGATGAGCAGGAACGTGGCGTAGTTGGCCGGCCCGCCGACGCGACCCTCACCGAAGGCCCAGCGCTGCCCCAGCATCGTGATGCCGAAGCTGGCGTGCGACTCGAACCACTGGGCCGACGACCCTGGCCAGTACATCGCGCGCTCCGACAGCACGGGCTGCGTGGCACTGACGGTCATGCCGACGGCGGTGTCGGCCAGCAGCGGGTCCTCCTGCTCGAGGTTGATCGTGCGGCGCTGCTTGGCGCCCACCGCGTAGGTCCTGACGACAGGGTCGCCGGCGGGCAACAGGTAGGTGACCGTGGCCATGGCGTCGGTGGTGCCCGGGTTGGCCAACAGCAGGAAGGTGTCGAAGTACGGCCCCGTGGCGCCTTCGGCGTGGTACCAGACCGTGGACGGGGCCTGGACCCCCGAGGCCACGCTGCCGCCGTTGAACAGGGGCTGCCCGAAGTACATCGCGCGTTCGGCGACGCCCGGCGCGCTGAACGTGACCGTGGCACCAAAGGCCCGGTTGGCCAATTCGGGGATTTCGCCGCCGTAGACGTTGACGCGCGACATCGGCGCCAGCGAGACGACTCGGGTCACCGGCGTACCGCTCTCGAGGAGGAACTCGACCGTCGCCGTGCTGGGCGTCGCGCCCGGGTTGCTCAGCAGGAGGTAGTTGTCGAAGAAGCCCTGCGACCCTTCGGCGAAGTGCCAGACCAGCGCCGGGCCGCCGACAGCTCGTTCGCCGTGCATGCCATAGCCGGTCGCATCCCATCGCATCGTCCGCTCGACGGCGAGCGGCACGCCGTCCACCGAGGTGAACACCGCCCCGAAGGCGGCCGACGACAGGCCGGAGACCGTGGCCGCGTCCAGCGTCGCGCGCGAGAAGGGCCGCACGGTGAGCGTGCGGGCGACGCTCATGCCGTCGCTGCGCTGGAAGACCGCCGTGACCGGCGCCGGCAGCGCCGTCGGGTTGGCGAGGGCGAACTCGGTCGTGAAGAAGCTGCCCGTGGCGCCCTCGGCGAAGGCGTAGTCCATGGGCACTTCGGCGGCGAGGCCTCGCACGGACTGCCCGCCTCCCACCATGCCGACCGCGCGGGCGGCCCCGGTCGAGAGGCTGATCGTGTACAGCTGCGTGGTCCCGCCGACGGTGAGGGCCGCGAACGCCGTGCCGTCCACGGACGAAATGTCGAAGCCATTCACCTCGGACGCGTCGACGCCGAGCGGACCGACGACGGTCAGCACGCCGGCGTTGGGCGGGTTCTGGATCACCAGCTGATCGGTGGCGGTGTCGATGTCGTACAGCGTCGTGGTGGTCGCGCCAGCGCGGTTGTTGGTGTACGCGGCGCTGGTCACCGAGCCCGCGGGTGTCAGCGTCCCATCGGTCGCGACGATCACGCCGGTGTCAGGATGCAGGCGCAGGTTCTGACCGGTGTTGCTGACCAGGCGGATCCGATCGACGGTCGGGTTGAAGTCGAAGCCGAAGGCCGTGCCGCCGAGCGCGCCGAACGACGCGCCGCCCACCGGCGTCGCGAGGCCCGTCACGCGATCGACGACGTAGAGCCGGCCCGTGCTGCCGAGGCCATACAACGCGCCGGTGGCCGGGCGGACGTCGAGACCGAGGAGCGTCTCGCCACCCTGCAGGCCCGTGACGGCGACCGGGGCCGAGACCACGCCCGGTGCTCCGCTCGAGAACGAGACGAGCGCGTTGGTGTCGGTCAGGCTCCACACCCGCACGGCGCGGGACGTGAGCGCGAGACCGGTCACGGCGAGCGATCCGTCGCCGAGGGAGCCGACGAGGGTTGCCGCGCCCGTCGAGAGGTTCACGGTGTACAGCCGCGCCTGCCCGCCAACCGCGTCGGCCATGTACGCCACCCCTGTTGTCGCACTGATGTCGAAGGCTGCGGCGGGCGTGGCGTCCACACCGAGCGGGCCGACCACCACCAGCGTGCCGGCGTTGGGGGGATTCTGCAGGAGCAACTGGTCGCCGTCGGCATCGAGGTCGAACAGTTCCGTCGACGTCGCCCCGGAGAAGTTGTTCGTGTAGGCCGCCGCCGTGACGCCGAAGCCGGGCGTGAGGGTGCCGTCGGCGACGACGAGGGCGCCGGTGTCGGGATTGACGCGCAGGTTCTCGCCGGCGTCGCTGACGATGCGGAGGCGGTCGACAGTCGGGTTGAAATCGACGCCGACGCGCGCGCCGGTCAGGAACAGCGAGGCCGTGCCCACCAGACTGGCGCGCCCGGATGCGGTATCGATGAGATAGAGGCGGCCGCTCGATCCGACACCGTAGAGTTGCCCCGTCGCCGGGCGCATGTCGATGCCGACCACGGTCTCGCCTGAGGCCAGTCCGGTGATGGCGCGCGCGGTCGAGAGCGTGCCGGGCGCATCGGTATCGAACTCGACCAGGCTCGTGCCGTCGACCAGGGCGATGGCGCGTTCCGCGGATGCCGGTGTCGCCGCCAGCACGGCGATGGCAGCGCCCGAGATGGCGAGCCGTTGGACAGCGAGATGTAGCGTCTGCAAGAGAGCCTCCTTCAGAGGCGGTCCCGGCGGGCATCACCGAGCGGCCTCCTATGGGCTACGCGTCACAGGGAGCAGTGGATGTAGAACGCAGAACGCCGCCCAGGGTAGGGCCGGCTCTCCGAGCCGGCCGTCACCCTCACCGACGCTATCGCTGACGGCCCGTTCGGAGAACGGGCCCTACCCCACCACATACCCGGGTACTCTGTCCGCCATGTCCAGTTGTCTGTTCTGCCGCATTGCTGCTGCCGAGATTCCGGCCAAGGTGATCTATCAGGATGCCGACGTCGTCGCGTTCGAGGACATCAATCCGCAGGCGCCGCTGCATTGCCTCGTCATTCCGCGGCGGCACATCGCGACGCTCAACGACGTGACGCCAGACGACGCGGCCCTCGTGGGGACGATGCTGTATCGAGCTGCCCAGATTGCCCGCGAGCGGGGCTACGCCGACGGCGGGTTCCGGGCGGTGTTCAACTGCAACGCCGACGCGGGCCAGACGGTCTTCCACATCCACCTGCACCTGCTGGCAGGGAGACGGCTGGGGTGGCCGCCCGGCTGAGGCCGCAAGGGACGAGGGACAAGGGGAGAAGCCACAAGGGGTACGAGAGACGAGGGACAAGTACACGCAACAGGGACAAGGGACGGGGTCGTCTGCGCCGGCCGTTCTTGTGCTTGTCCCTGCTTGCTCGTCCTTTGTCCCTCGACGCCCTTGTGACTGGCGTACTCGTCCCTTGTCACTTGTCAGAGCTGGTCGCCGTGCCCGCAGCCTTCCAGGTGGCGCCGGCGTCCGTGCTGCGGTAAACGCCTCGACCTCGCGTGCCTGCGAAGAGGCGTTGGGGGTCGCGCGGGTCGCTGACGATGTTGGTGATGGAGGTCTCGAATGGCAGTCCCGCACCAGCGGGCCGCCACGAGGTGCCGGCGTCCGTGCTTGCCATCAGGGGACCGCCCTGCCCGCCAGCGGCACGTGCAACTCCTTCCAGGTCTCGCCGCGGTCCGTGCTTCGGTGGATGACCGCTCGGTCGGAATCGATTGCAGTTGCCGAGACGAACACCGTGCCGTCCGCGTGAGGGTCCGCCCGCACCGTTTCGAACCTGTGCATGTCGAGGAGCGGGCCAGTGGGCTCCCAGGTGCGGCCATCGTCGAGGCTGCGCCAGGTGCCCCTGTTGGTGGGCAAGGCAGCGGTCCCCGTGATGAATGGGAGAGCCATCGTGCTCATGAAGAGCACCCGCCCCCGTCCAACTGTTGCGGCGGCGGCACTGGGCCCCCAGGCGCCAGGAAGCCGGCCGCGTTGCCACGACCGGCCGCTGTCGTCGCTCAGGAGATAGCCATCGGGCCCTGCGGCCACCAGGGGCGACGCCTGGCTCGCCAGGTCGACGTTCAGCAGGCGGGCATCCGCGGGCAGGTCGAGCGGCAGCCAGCCAGCCTGGCCGCGACGCAGGTGGTGGTACTGCCCGCCCGCGTTCATCGTCAGTCCACCGGCGCCATCCGACCGGAGTGTGCGTGCGTCCGCGTCCAGCGGCATCGAGGACGGCACACCGATCTCCCAGGTCTCACCGCCATCCGTGCTCGCAAACATCTCGGCAGCGTCGCTCCACGCGCTGCTGGTCGCGTAGAGGGTCATCGCGGTCGGTCCCTCGTGCAGTGCGACCGACACCGCGATCCGCGAGATCCCAGCCGACCGTCGTGTCCAGGTCTGGCCGAAGTCTCGCGTCACCATGACGCCGCGCGCCGTGCCCACGTAGGCCGTCCACGGGTCCAGGGGATCGACGGCGAACGGCGCCGGCATGATGCCCGCCGGGATTGACGTGGCGAGTGGCTCCCAGTGCTCGCCGGCATCGCGGCTGCGCACGATGCGGTCGCCGCGGAGAGCGGTCAGCACGTCGCCCGTGTTGCCGACGAACGCGAGCGACTCCCACGCGTCCTGCCCAGCGTCTTCCGACGACGCGCCATGTGCCGTGTCGACGTCGAGGCGCACCCAGGTGCGGCCGCCGTCGCGGCTCGATGACACGCCGTCCTCGCCAACACAGAACAACGACAGGGCCTCGGCGGGGTGAATGGTCAGCCCACCATGGCAATCCAGCGGGATGTTCGGTGAGACACGCTCCCAGCGTCGGCCGGCGTCCGTCGTCTTGAAGAGGTCGTCGTCGCACGCGGCGTACAGCGTTGCCGGTTCGGCGGGGACGGCCCTCAGCTCGCACGCCGTGTCCGCGGGAAGCCCGCGGTCGGCCGCGGTCCATGTCGTTCCGTAGTCGTGCGACCGGAAGACGCCGCCGTGCTCGAACGCCGCGAAGACCGTGCCCGGCCGATCGGCGACGATGGCGAGGCCGACGACCGCGCCGCCCGACGGCCCCCCGCCCGGCATGTGGTCGACGACGGGCGTGTCGTTCGCCCGACTCTTCTCGGAGGGTGATGGTGCCTCTCGGGAACGCGTCGTGGCACCAGCCACGACGCCGGCCAGCACCACCACCGCGACGGACATCGCAGTGCTGATGCGCATGCCCAGACACAATCGGCCGCGGCTCCTCACGCAGCAGCCTCGGCCCGCCGGCTCCGCCCTGCTGGCGAGTGCCTGCTCCCCGCTTCCTTGTCCCTGCTTGCCTGTCCCTTGTCCCTCGACGCCCTTGTGACTGGCGTACGTGTCCCTTGTCCCTTGCCTACCCTCGGCGAGCCACCAGTGTCCTTGCGATGCCCTGCAGGTCCTCGAGCACCTCGACGACCTCCAGGCCGCACGCGCGAGCGGCCTCCTCGACGGGGTCCTGCATGCCGTAGCCGAACTCCATCGCGAGCCATCCGTTGGGCGTCAGCCGTTCGGCCGCCTGCGCGAGGAAGCGGCGCGGGAGGTCCATGCCGTCCTGGCCACCGAACAAGGCGACGTGCGGCTCGTGGTCGCGCACGTCGGGCGACATGCCGGGCTGGTCCCGCCGCGCCACATACGGCGGGTTCGACACGATGACGTCGAACAGCCCCATCGCCGGCTCGAGGAAGTCGCCGATGAGGAAGGTGACGCGATCGGCCACGCCCAGCGCCTTGGCGTTGCGGCGTGCCACGGTGACGGCGGCGGCCGAGATGTCCGAGACTTCGACGTGCCACTCCGGCCGTTCGCAGGCGAGCGTCAGGCCGAGCGCCCCGCTGCCGGTGCCGACGTCGATGGCCCGCGCGAACTGACCGGCGGGCATGCGCTGCAGGGCATAGTCGATGATGAGTTCGGACTCCGGACGCGGGATGAGGACGTCCGGGTTGACGAGGAAGTCGCGCCCGTAGAACTCGCGGCTGCCGACGATGTAGGCGACGGGTTCGCGGGTGGCGCGGCGGTCGATCAGCGTGCCGAAGGCGGCGAGGAACTCCGGCGAGGCCGGTTCGTCGGCGCGCGTGATCCACGTCGCGCGGTCCCACTGCAGGATGTGCCGGGCCAGCACCTCGGGATCGAGATGGGCGTGACGCTGGTCGAGGCCGGCGGCCAGCAGTCGTTGTCGAGCGGCGGCGACGGCGTGTCGCATGGTCAGGCGTCCACCGCTTCGGTGCGGCTGGCGTCCTTGAGCAGCTCCGACCGATAGAACGTCGTCACCTTGTCGAACAGTTCGTGCAGGTCGCCGTCCATGGCGGTGCCGAGCTGATGCGTCGTGAAGTTGACGCGATGGTCGGTGATCCGGCTCTGCGGGAAATTGTAGGTGCGGATTTTTTCTGAGCGCTCGCCCGTGCCCACCTGGCTCTTGCGATCCTTGGCGATGGCGTCCTGCTGCTTGCGCAGTTCCATCTCGTACAGGCGCGACCGCAGCACCTTCATCGCCTTCGCGCGGTTCTTGATCTGCGACTTCTCGTCCTGCTGCGAGACGACGGTGCCGGTCGGGATGTGGGTGATGCGCACCGCCGAGTAGGTGGTGTTGACGCTCTGGCCGCCGGGGCCGCTCGAGCAGAAGGTGTCGATGCGCAGATCCTTGTCGTGCACCTGGATGTCGACGTCTTCGGCTTCGGGCAGCACGGCCACCGTGGCCGTCGACGTGTGGATGCGGCCGCTCGCTTCGGTGGCGGGCACGCGCTGCACGCGGTGGACGCCGCTCTCGTACTTGAGGTGGCTGTAGACCTGCTTGCCCTCGATGGTCGCGATGCCTTCCTTCATGCCGCCGGCATCGGCGTCGCTCGTGGACATGACCTCGAACTTCCAGCCCTGGCGCTCGGCATACCGCGCGTACATGCGGAAGAGCTCGGCGGCAAACAGCGCGGCCTCCTCGCCACCCGTGCCGGCCCGCACTTCGAGCACGACGTTCTTGGCGTCGAGGGGGTCCTTGGGGATGAGCAGGAACTTGACGTGTTCGAGCAACTGGACGTGCTTCGGCTCGAGATCGGCGAGTTCCTCACGCGCCAGGGCGGCCATCTCGGCGTCGCCGCTGGCGACCAGCTCGCGGGACTCGGCGAGCTGCTCCTCGAGCGACTTCAGCGACCGGTAGGCGTCGACCAGTTCCTGCAGTTCCGACAGGGTCTTGGTGTGGGTCCGGTAGGCCTGTGCGTCGGCCTGCACCGCCGGGTCGGCGATGAGGCCCATCAGATAGTTGTATTGCGCCTCGACGGACGCGAGCTTGTCCAACATAGAAGAGTCTCAGGGCTCAAGGCTCAGGCCAGAGCCGCATGTCACCCGCCGGACACCGGCGGCAGGAACGCCACCTCGTCCCCGTCGCTGACCGGCGTGGTCATGCGCGCGTACTGCGCGTTCACGGCGCACGACAGGCTGCCGGCATACGGCGCGAGGGCGGGCCACTCCGCGACGAGCGCCTCCCAGACCTCCGCGACCGTGCCGGCGCGCGGCCGCGCCAGTTCATCCGCGCCAGCGATCTCGCGCAGCCTCGCGAACAACCGCACCGTCACGGGCATGCGCGCCTCCAGGCCTCGTCGAGGGGACCCTGATCGTCCGGATCGACGGTCGCGCCCTCGACCCAGGAGGCGCCCCCGACGACGTGTTCGCGCTTCCACACCGGCGAAATCTGCTTCACCCGCTCGATGGCGAACCGGGAGACCGCGTAGGCCTCGGCGCGATGGGCCGAGACGGCAGCAATGACGATCGACGGCTCGCCCACGCCCAACGTCCCGATCCGATGGTGCAGGCAGAGCACCACCCCGGGCATCCGGTCGGCGGCTTCCCGCGCGATGCGTTCGAACGACGCCACGGCCAGCGGCTCGTAGGCCTCGTACGTCAGGGCACTGACCTCCTGGCCCAGATGTCGGCCGCGGACGACACCGACGAACAGCACCAGGCCTCCCGGCCCCTCGACGTCATCCGTGCGGGCCTGGTCGGCGTGCCGCTGCTGCGCGAGGGCGAGCAGTCCGGCAGGGTCCAGCGGGTCAGCGGTGATCGCGAACGGCAGCAACATCTCAGTATACGACTCGGCTCGCTGCGCCCGCCTCGCCGCCGGGAATCGGGAATCGGGAGTCGGGAACCGGGAAGGGCGAAAGGGCGAAGGGCGAAAGGGGAAGGGGGAAGGGGGAAGGGAGAAGGAGGAAGGAGGAAGGAGGAAGGAGGAAGGGCGGGGCGTTGGGTAGGGCCGGCTGTCCCAGCCGGCCGTCAGCGATGGACGTTCCAGAAGTGGCTGACCGGGCCCGCGCCCTGGCCCAGGCCCGGGGCGTGGCGGATGGCGCCGTCCAGGTAGGCCCGCGACAGGTGGAAGGCCTCCAGGAGGCCGTGTCCCAGGGCGAGGTGTGCCGCCATCGAGGCGGCGAAGGTGCAGCCGGTGCCGTGGGTGTGGCGGGTGGCGTGGCGCGGGCCGCGGGCCTCGTGGAAGTGCTGCCCGTCGAACAGCAGGTCCACCACGTCTGGCGTGTCGAGGTGCCCGCCCTTGACGATGACGGCCGTCGGCCCGAGGTCGTACAGTCGGCGGGCGGCCTCCCGGGCGTCAGCCTCGGT
>NZ_JALHPM010000137.1:0-17613 GCF_022842525.1 Luteitalea sp. | reverse complement strand
CTAAGGTCAAGACGGCGACTGGAGCCGAGCACGCGGTGGTTGCGTGGGCGACGCATCACGCAACAAGCGCGGAAGACCGGGATGTAGGAACCGGTACGGCCCGTTGTCCCAACGCGGCCCACGCACTCGGCGCGACATCAGCCTGGCGGCGGCGCGAGAGGCCGGACTCGCGCGAGCACCCCAGGAGGCGGCGCGCCCCGGTCCGACGCCGTCCAGCCAACGAGCCCGTCTGGAGGCCCGAAGACGACAATGACGCGGCCGTCCCGCGTGGGGCCCGGCTGTTGGCCGGCCTCCGACACCTCCAGGCCCGTCGCGCCACCGGGGAGCAGCGCAGCCGAGGCGGCCGCCAGGCGGCGGCAGCCCCGCGCGCGGAGGCTCAGGGCGTGCGCCTGGCATCTGGGCCATGTCTCGAGGCCGCCGGTGACGACCGGTAAGGGCAAGGAGACAGCCTCGAGCGGGACGTCGCCGATGTCGATGGCCCACAACGCGCGCCGCAGCGTCGCGGCATCGGCCGGATCCGTGATTTCCTCGTGCCGGAGGAGTTCCGCCCACGCGCCGTCCGGCGTGTCGGCGAAGTAGTGCGCGGGGCCGTCTCCGGCCGCATGCCAGCGGCCTGCCGGTTGTGACGCGTCGCTCCAGAGAAACGGGTAGCGGGGGTCGGCTTGCCGGAAGACGATCATGTGGCCGAGAAGGCGACGAGCGACCGCGCGAGGTCGCGCACCCTGGTGGGGCCCGGGTCTTCCGGGGCCCAGTCGCCGGTGAGCAACGCGGACGGCCGACTGCCGCCAAGCGCGGTCCGTGGCCGCTCGAACCATCGCCGCACCCCCACGTCGTTGTAGGCGCCCGCGAGGTCGCCGACGACGAGCGCGAGGTGATGCAGTCTGGCCGCCACCTCGTCAGGGGTCTCTCGCTCTCCGGACAGGTAGCGGCGCAGGCTCGAGACCGAGATGTTGAGCAGCGATGCCAGGGCCTCGGGCTCCAGCACCCGAGAGACCGCCGGCCATTCGTACTTCGCCACCGGCGAGGCCTCGAGCGCGGCGACGACGACGTGCAGCAGGGCTTCAGCCTCGGCCACCGACGGCGCTTCGACGTTGTCCAGATGCAGGGCGGGGCCCCTGGCGATGCCCACCTCCCGGATCCGGTTCACCAACCGCCTCACGTCGTCATCGTCGAGGCGTGTGGCGTCGGACTCGACGAGTCCCATCGCCGCGGCCCGACGCCAGGCTTCGAGTACGAGGGCCCGGGCGGATCGGGATGGCATCGGAATCGCTTCGGATCGCAATCGGATTGAAGCCATGATCCAAAGCGTATCCTCCACTGAGCAAGGCGTCAAGGCGGCCGCCGTGACGCCCTTCGGCAGGCATCGAGCATCAGGCATCAGGCATCACTGAGCCGAGCCTCGCCTTGAACAGCGAGGCAAACTCCGGCCCCTTGCCCTCGTCCTCGTGCTTGAAGTAGACGAACGTGTCGCGCCACGCCGACTGCTGCTCGCCGACCCAGGTGGCCCAGCGGGCGATGTCGTCCTCGGTGTACCCTTCGTCGCGCAGGCGCAGGTAGCCGTAGTCGGCGGTGCGGACCAGCGGCGTGTGGCGCTCGGGGCTGTCGGCGAGGCAGAGCGCGAGGTTGCGGGCCTGCAGCAGGGCGTAGATCTCGTCGGTCCACCAGGACGGATGGCGAAACTCGAAGGCCACGCGCAGCGCCGGCGGCAGTTCGTCGATGAACGCCTGGAGCCGCGGGGCGTCGCACTTGAAGTGCGGATTCAACTGCACGAGCACGCACCCGAGACGCGGCCCGAGCGCAGCCCCGGCGGTGCAGAAGGCCCGCAGCGGATCGGCGATGTCCTGCAGCCGACGGTCGTGGGTGATCCGCTTCGGCGCCTTGAGCGTGAAGGTGAACCCGTCCGGCACCTGCGCGGCCCAGCCCTCGACCAGCGCCGGCGTCGGCATGCGGTAGAACGTGTAATTGATCTCGACCGTGTCGAAAACGCCGGCATAGTACGGGAGCATCGCCTTGGCGGCGATCTTCTCCGGATAGAACCGGCCCTTCCACTCGGGGTAGTTGTACCCGGAGGTCCCGACGTGAATCATCTGATCACCCTGCCGCGCTGATGCCACCCTGCCAGTTCACGCCCCGCGAGCGGCAGCTGATCGCTCGCCTCCGCACGCCGCTCCAGGTGCAGCAGTGGCTGAACGCGCTGCCCTACAACACCGAACCCGGCGGCGACACGCAGCGATCGTTCCGCACCGTCCTCGCACTCGGCACCGCACACTGCATGGAAGCGGCGCTCAGTGCCGCCGTGATCCTCGAGGTGCACGGCTGGCCCCCGCTGGTGATGAGCCTGGAGTCGGAAGACAAGCTCGACCACGTGGTGTTCGTCTATGGGACGGCCACTGGCTGGGGCAGCATCGCGCGATCCCGCGACCCCGGATTGCACGGGCGGCGTCCGGTGTTTCGCACGCTACGCGCCCTGGCCTGCAGCTACATCGAGCCGTACATCGACGTGTCGGGCCGGATCACGGGCTACGGGGTGCTCGACCTGCGCGACCTCGGCCGCTACGACTGGCGATGCTCGCCGCGCAATCTCTGGCATGTCGAACAGGCCCTGCGCGACCTGCCGCATCGGCCGATCCGCTCGTCGGATGGCCGCATCGATCGGCTGCGGGCGCGGTATCACGCCTTCATGGCCGCGCATCCGGGCTTCAAGCCGCTGTACTTTCGCGGGCAGGAGCGCTGGCATCCACTGCCGGCCGTGTTCGCGCCATCGGTCCGCCTGGCCAAGCGGACCGGACGCCTCGTCAGTCCAGATCGAAGGCGCGCTCGGGGCGGCTGATCGGTTCCTTCTTCGCCTGCTCCAGCGCTTCGCGGAAACGGCGGTCGAGGTCGTCCCCGCGGTTCTTCTCCGCCTGGAACGACTGCTCGAACAGGCGCTCGCGCGCGGCAGCCTCTTCGGCCAGGAGACGATGCGCATCGTCGATTTCGCGCACCGGACCCGTGCGGGCCTCCTTGTGGGAGACCACACGCTTGAGGTTGACGTCGACGACCAGCTCGGCCCGACAGCATGGACACTGGACGGTCAGTTCGGAGGCGAGACGGCTCATCACCCTTCCCTTTCGCGGCGCGGGTTGGCGTAGGCTGGAGATCCCGCGACGCGGGCGATCATGACACACCACGGCCCCCCTCGCCCCTCTGCTCCCGGCCATCTGCGGCTGGCCACCTACAACATCCACAAGTGCCGCGGCATGGACGGGCGCACCCGTGTGGATCGCATCGCCGACGTGCTCGCCAGTCTCGATGCCGACGTCATCGCGCTGCAGGAAGTGGTGGGCGGCGGACCGGAGGAGGACGGCCAGGCCGCGCAGATAGGCGCGCTGCTCGGCATGGGCTGGGTGATGGATTCGGTGCGACTGCTGCGCGGCAAGGGCTATGGCAACGTCGTGCTGAGCCGCCTGCCGATCACGAAGACGCACCAGTGCGACCTGTCGTGCGACAAGCGGGAGCCGCGAGGCTGCATGCGGGTGGACATCGACGTGCACGGCCAGCACCTGCACGTCTTCAACGTGCATCTGGGGACGGCGGTGTTCGAACGGCGCAAGCAGGCACCTCGGCTGGCCGAGTTCGTCGCCGATCGCCATGTGCCCGGCCCGAAGGTCCTGCTCGGCGACTTCAACGAATGGGTCAAGGGGCTGACGTCGAAGACGCTCGGCGAGATGCTCGAAGGGGTCGACCTCTCGCACCACCTGCGACGCCGCAAGACCTACCCCGGCGTGCTGCCGATGTTCCACCTGGATCACATCTACACGGCCGGCGGACTCGAGGTGCAGAAGGTGACGCTGCCGCGCACCAAGCTGACGCTGGTGGCCAGCGATCACCTGCCGCTGGTGGCCGACGTGACGATGCCGGAGCGGTGACCCCTACTCGCCGGCGCGGGCCATCACCAGCTGCAGCGTGCTGATCTGGCGCGTGGCGAACATCGCCTCGCACGATGCCAGGTAGTACTCCCACATCCGGATGAAGCGATCGTCGAAGCCCAGCGCCCGGACATCGTCGAGGCGTTCGAAGAAGCGGAGGCGCCACTCGCGCAAGGTGCGGGCGTAGTGCGGCGCGATGTCGTCCATCCAGCGCAGCGTCAGCGGCGTGCCGGCCGACGAGGCCTCGAGCAGGGCGCCGATGCTGGGCAGCATGCCGCCGGGGAAGATGTACTTCTGAATCCAGTCGGCGTGGCGGGCGTACACCTCGAAGCGGTGATCGGGCATGCCAATCGTCTGGATGCCGATCGCCCCACCCGGGGCCAGGCGGGCGTGACACACCGCGAAGAACGTCGGCCAGTGCTCGCGTCCCACGGCCTCGAGCATCTCGATGGACACGATGTGCGAGAACTGCCCCTGCACGTCGCGGTAGTCGCAGAGGCGGATGGTGATGCGGTCCTGCAACCCGGCGGCGCGGACGCGCGCCGCGGCGAAGTCGTACTGCTCCTGCGACACGGTGATGCCCGTGACGCGGCAGCCGTACGTGCGCGCGGCGAAGAGCGCGAAGCCCCCCCACCCGCACCCGATCTCGAGCACGTGCGCGTCGGCGTGCAGCCCGACGGCCTCGGCAAGGCGACGGAACTTCTGCTGCTGCGCCTGCTCCAGCGTGTCGTCCTCGCGCTCGTAGTACGCCGACGAGTAGACCATCTCGGGATCGAGGAAGAGCGCGAAGAGGTCGTTGCTCAAGTCGTAGTGGGCGTGGATGTTGCGACGACTGCCGGCGCGCGTGTTGGGACGGAGGCGGTGCTGGATGTCGTTGCCGACGTTGAGCAGGCGGGTCAGCCACGTGACCTGTGGCAACGCCGCCTCGTTCCGGATGCCGATCTCGAGCAGCGACACGAGATTGTCGGTGCGGAAGTGCCCGGCCATGTACGACTCGCCGAAGCCGATGTCGCCGCGCCGCGCGAACTCGCCGAAGAACGCCTCGTCGTCGATCCACATCGTGGCGTGCTGGGCCGCGCCGGGCGTCCCGCCCTGGTGCACGGCCCCATCCGGCAGATGAATCGTGAGGCGACCCGCCTCCAGGGCGGGCAGCGCCGCCAGCGCTCGACGCTTCGCGAGCCGCGCCACGAACCCCGGGGCACGCGCCGGACGCGCGGTCGCGTCGGGCACGGTCAGGGCGGCGTCGAAGGAGCCGAGGGGGCTGTCGCCGTCGAAGTGGTCACTCACGCTGAACGGTCCTCCATGAGCCGCCGCCCTGCGGGCGTCCACGGCCAAATCCAACTACGGCTGCGTCTGTCGGGCGGATTCCGGCGCATAGACCGGTTTGTCCCGGAACGGCACGCCCTTCCACCACAGGCGCAGCGCCTCCCAGTGGATGGCCGCCATCACCTGCGCGGTGACCACCGGGTACCGCGCGAGCATGCCGAGCAGCGCTCCGTCACTGAGACGCTTCCTCGTGAGCGCAAGACGCGCGTCGAAACGCCGCTCGGCGCCGACCGTCAGCGCGATCCCCACGCGAAGGGCCTCGCCGGGGGGGCCGACCTCGAAGCGGTACGAGCCCTCGAGGCCGAAGAAGGGCGAGACGTGGAACTCCTTCTTGTGGACCTGCGCCGTCGAGTCCCCCGGCAGCACGTACACGTGACGCTCGCCGTAGGTGTTGTTGACCTCGGCGACCACGGCAGCCAGATGGCCGTCCGGAGCAAAGCAGTAGAAGAAGCTGACGGGATTGAACACGTACCCGGCGACGCGGCAGTGGGTCAGGAGCAGCACCCGCCCCCCCGGCCACGCATGCCCTCGCGAGACCAGCGCATGCTCGACCCCCTGCCGCAGCGGCCGCCCGTCGAAATGGTCGGCGTCGTGCAGGCTCACCATCCGGCGGCGGTTGTAGCCGAGGATGCGGAAGCGCTCGTTGATGCGGTCGACCTCGTCGAGGTCGAACAGGTGCATGTACGTGCGATACCGGAAGGCGTGATGGGGGGCCGCCCGCGCATGCCAGACCTGCCCGGCATACAGCCAGCCGATGGGCGCGGTCTCCCCGGGCACTGCGTCGGTCGACGCCATCAGAGCGTGGCCCCGAGCCGCTCGGTGGCCCGCAGTGCCGACACCAGACCGTCCTCGTGGAAGCCGAAGCGGAGGTGCGCCCCGCAGTAGTACGTGTGCCGCTGGCCGTTCAGGGCCTCCACGCGCGCCTGGGCCGTGACGGCGGCCCGATCGAGCACGGGATGCGTGTAGTCCATCACCGCCAGCGCCTCTCCCTGCGGTGCCTCGCGGCCGTTCAGCGTCACGCAATACTGCGTGTCGCCCCCCACGCCCTGCAGCCGGTTCAGGTGATACGTCAGCGAGACCGGAGCGGAGGCATCCCGACAATCATGGATGTCGCAGTTCCACGACGCCCAGGCCCGTCGCGTGCGGGGCAACACCGAGGCATCCGTGTGCAGCACGGTGCGATTGAGCGAATAGCGGAAGGCGCGGAGCGCCTCCTGCTCGGCAGGAGACGGATCCGCCAGCAGGCGCAGTGCCGTATCGGCATGTGTCGCAATCACCACGCGGTCGAATCGCTGCACCAGTCCGGTCCCCGTCTGCACTTCGACGCCCTCCTCGAGCCGGACGATTCGCTCGACGGGGGCACTCGTGTGGATCGGCCCGGAAATGGTCCGGGCGATGGCCTCGACGTAGGTCCGGCTGCCGCCCGTGACCGTCCGCCAGGGCGGCGCGCCCGAGGCCGCCAGCAGCCCGTGGTTCTCGTAGAACTGCAGAATCGTCCGGGCCGGGGCGTCCATCATGTCGCAGAACGACGCCGACCAGATGGCCCCGCCCATCGGCAAGACGAAGTGGCGGGTCAGCCGGCGCGAGAAGCCCTCGCGCGCGAGGAATCCCCCCAGCGTCAGTTCGTAGCCTTCGGTCGAGTGCAGGAACTGCCGGGCCCGACGGAAGTAGCGCACGATCTCGACCAGCATCGCCAGGTGGCGCGGGTCGAGCAGGCGCCGGCGCTGCGCGAGCAACGAGGAGATCGACTGACTGGCGTATTCGAGCCCGCAGCGGCGACACCGCACGCCGAAGCACATGTCCGTCGCATGCGACGCGACGCCCAGCTGGTCGAGCAACCGGATGAAGTTGGGATAGGTCTGCTCGTTGTAGACGAGGAAGCCCGTGTCGAGCCGCTGGACCCCGTCGGGCACGGGGATGTCGTGCGTGTGCGCGTGCCCGCCGAGGCGGGCGTCCCGCTCGAAGAGCTCGACGTGGTGGGCTCGGGACAGGACGTAGGCGGCCCCGAGGCCCGAGATGCCAGATCCGATGACGGCGATGCGCACGAGAGAACAGAGCTCCAGACCCGCAGCAAGGCAGGCCAGCCCCAGTCTACGACGCCTCGCGGGCCGGCCCCGATACAATCGGCCGGTGTCCCGTCGCCTGCCGTGGTTGTCGCTCGCACTGCTCCTCGTCCTCCTGGTCGGCCCCGAGGCCCTTGCACCTCGGGCGATCACGGCCCAGGGACGCCCCCGCACGGCCTCGCCACCGCGTGGGGCCGAGGTCATCACCGAGGCCCGGCTGCGCAGCGACCTCACCTTCGTCGCCGCCGACGCCCTCGACGGTCGCCTGACGCCGTCCCGCGGCCTCGACACCGCGGCGCTCTTCCTGGCCACCCGCCTGGCCCGCCTGGGCCTGCGCCCGGCTGGAGACGACGGCAGCTTCCTGCAGCGCATCGCCCTGACCCGACGCACGCTGGACGTCGAACGGACCCGCCTCACCGTCGGCGAGCGGCCACTGACCTACGGCGATGACTTCCTGCCCGGCGCCCTGACCGGCCGCGCCGAGGGGGCGCTGGTCTACGTCGGCAATGGCACCGTGATCCGGTCGCGAGGCATCGATCCCTACAAGGGGCTCGACGTGACCGGCAAGATCGTGGTCTCCAACCTCGGGCTGCCGACGGGATTCGCCCAGGGCGACCTCAAGGGGCCGCGAGGCGAGGACTGGGAACCGACCGAGGACGCCGCGAAGGCACGCGGCGCCGTCGCCGTCCTCTTCCTGCCCGACTACCCGGCGCTCGAACGCTGGCCAGATACCCGCGAGTCGCGCCGCACCCGCGCCCCCCTTACCGTGGACGGCATCCGCAGTACCACCGGTGGGCCCGTGCTGCCGACCGCCACCCTCAGCGCGCGCGCCGTCGGCGTGCTGTTCGCCGGCCAGACCATCCGCGCCCAGGAGATCTTCCAGCGCGCGGTCAGGCGCGAGCCGGCTGCGCCCTTCGCGCTGACGCCGACCACCACCGTCCGTCTCGACATCGTCGCCACCGAGGAGCACCTTGCGACCAGCAACGTCGTCGCCGTGCTGGATGGCAGCGATCCGGTGCGCAAGAACGAGTACGTCGCGCTCGGTGCGCACTACGACCACCTCGGCACCACCACGAAGCCCGACGCCACCGGTGACACCATCTACAACGGTGCCGACGACGACGGGTCGGGGACGGTGGGACTGCTGGCGATCGCCGAGGCGTTCGCCACGACCGCGCCGCGGCCGAAGCGATCGATCCTCTTCGTCTGGCACACCGGTGAGGAACTCGGTCTGTGGGGATCGCGCTACTTCGTCGAGCACCCGACGGTGCCACTCGAGGCCATCGTCGCGCAGCTGAACATCGACATGATCGGCCGCGGACGCGCCGTGGGATCGCCCGTGCCGAGCGGGCCGCTGCCCCTCACCGATACGGAGAGCGTGTATGTGGTCGGATCGACGCGACTGTCGGCCGAACTGGGCACACTGGTCGCACAGGTCAACGCCCGCTACCACGGGCTGCGCCTCGACTACTCGCTCGACGCCCCTGGCGATCCCGCGCAGATCTACGAACGCAGCGACCACTACCAGTACGCGAAGCACGGCATCCCGATCGCGTTCTTCTTCACGGGCGTCCATCCCGACTATCACGGCGTGAACGACGAGGTCGACGGCATCGACTTCACCAAGATGCGGCGCATCGCCCAGACGATCTATGCCACGGCCCGCGTCGTGGCCGATGGCGCGCAGCGGCCGAAGGTCGACGGCGGCCGCCAGTGACAACGATCCTCCGCGGTCTGCACCACGTGACGGCGACGGTCGACGCCGCGCAGCCCGATCTCGACTTCTGTGTGGCCCTGCTCGGCCTGCGGCTCGTCAAGCAGACCGTCAACTTCGACAACCGCCACGTCTACCACTTCTACTACGGTGACGAACGTGGCACGCCCGGGACGCTGTGGACCACCTTCCCCTATCGCGGGCACGGCGTGCGGGTGGGCACCATCGGTGCCGGGCAGGTGGTCACCACCGCGTTCTCGGTGCCGCTGACCTCGATCGCCTCGTGGCAAGCACGGCTCGTCGACGCGGGCCTCGTCGTCGACGCGAGCCTCATCTTCGGCGAGCCACACCTCGTCGTCACCGACCCTTCCGGTCTGCGCATCGCGATCGTCGGCACCACGGACGACGAGCGAGGGCCGTGGACGCAGGTCGTCGGCGAGGCGCTCGCGGTGCGAGGGCTGCACTCGGTGACGCTGGCCGTGCGCGACGCCGGCCCCACCCTGGCGTTCCTGCACGAGGTCCTGGGCTGCACGGTTGGCGCCGCCGAGCGTCAGCGCACGCGCGTCGCGGTCGGGCCGGGCGGCACCGGCGCGCAGCTGGATGTCGTGCAGGTGACCGAGGGCCCGCGGGCGATCAACGGCCTGGGTACCGTGCATCACGTCGCGCTGGCGATCGCGTCCGAGGACGCCCAACTGGCGCTGCGCGAGACCCTGGTGCACCGCGGCGTGGAGGTCACGCCGGTCAAGGATCGCCAGTACTTCCGGTCCATCTACTTCCGCGAACCTGGCGGCGTGCTCATCGAGGTCGCCACGCTGGCGCCCGGCTTCGACGTCGACGAGCCTCTATCGTCGCTGGGCCGCGCCCTCAAGCTCCCCGCCTGGCAGGAGCCGCACCGCGCCGACATCGAAGCAGGACTGCCGCCGATCGCCGTGCCGTCACAGGCTGGGGGGTAGAGCCCGTTCTCCGACCTGTCCGCCGAAGCCCATGCGAAGGCGGAACGGGCCGTGACGGCCGGCTCGGAGAGCCGGCCCTACCCATCCCATCCTACCCATCCCATCCTACCCATCCCATCCTACCCATCCGACCCTACACATCCGGCCCCTTCCCGCGACCCTTGACATCGCAAGTGTACTAGTCGTACTAATACACCTGTGTTGCCGTTCCGCATCGATCTCGTGTCTGGCCTCCCCGTCTACGAGCAGCTCGTGGCGGCGGTCACGCGTGCGGTCGTCAGTGGCGAGCTGAAGGCGGGCGACGCCTTCCCGTCGGTGCGAGCGCTCAGCCAGGCGTTGCGCATCAACCCCAACACGGCGCAGAAGGCCGTGGCGCAGCTGACCTCGCTCGGCTTGCTGCAGGTGCACCCGGGTATCGGCACGCGCGTCGCCCAGCCGGCGCGGGTGTCTCGCACCGCCAGCACCGCCGAACTGCGTCCGCAGGCGGCCGACCTCGTGCTCGAGGCCAGGCGTCTCGGGCTCTCCCTTCCGGATCTCCAGGACCTGCTCGAGGCCGAATGGCAGCGCCTCGATCCATCCACACGAGGTACTCGACGTGGCTGATCCCATCGTGACGCACGCGCTCGGCCGGTCGTTCGGGAAGGTCGTGGCGCTCGATGACGTCACGCTGACCGTCCCGCAGGGCGAGGTCGTCGGCCTCATCGGCGCCAACGGCGCCGGCAAGTCCACGCTCCTCAAGGTGCTGGTCAACCTGCAGCAGCCGTCGCGTGGCCGCGCCGAGCTGCTCGGGCAGGACTCGCGCCTGCTCGAGGCCTCCATCTTCGAGCGCGTCGGCTACATGGCCGAGGGACAGCACCTGCCGGCGGTGCGAACGGTGGGCGACCTGCTCGCCTATTGCAAGCCGTTCTATCGGCGCTGGGACGATGCGCTGGCGGAGAGGCTGCTGGAGACGCTGGACCTGGGTGCAACGACCGGCCTCGCCCGCGCCTCGCGCGGCGAGCGGATGAAGGCGGCGCTCGTGGCGACGCTGGCGTTCCACCCGGAGGTGCTCATCCTCGACGAACCGCTCGAAGGCCTCGATCCTCTCACCCGCGAACAGGTCGTCGACGGTCTCCTCGAACTGGTCAGCGCCGAGGGCACGACGCTGCTGATCGCCTCGCACGACCTCGACGTGCTCGAACGCCTGCTGGATCGGGTAGCGATGCTGCACCACGGCGGTGTGCTCTTTCACGAGCGGCTGGACGACCTGCAGGCGCGCTATCGCGTCGTCGAGCTCGGCGGCATCTCGCTCGCGGATGCCAGCCGGCTGCCCGCCGACGCCCTCGACGTCCGCGCCAGCGGCACGGGTGTGCAGTGCATGCTGACGGACTTCGACGATGAGGCGACCCCTGCAACGCTGCAGGCCGCCTTTCCTGGCGCCGCGGTGCACGTGACGCGACCCGCCCTGCGCGACGCCTTCGTCGCGCACGCCCGCACGCTGCGCAGCGCCGTCCGGACGCGGGGTGCCGCATGACGCAGGTCCTGCACCTGGTGCGTCACGATCTCCTGACGCATCGCCGCCTGCTCGTCGCCTGGCTGGTGGTCGTCCTGGCGCAGCCACTGCTCACGCTGCTGGCCGGTCCGGCGATCTCGGCCACAGGCATCGCGGTGCCGGTCTTCCTCATCACGAGCCGGCTCCTGCTCGCCGCCGTGGCCCTGGGCACGATCGTGCAGGCCGACAGCCCGCTCGATGACCGCACGTTCTGGCGCACGCGCCCCATCGCCGCTCGAACGATGGCCACCGCCAAACTCCTCATCGGCGCCGTCGTCGTCGCGGTGCCCCTGCTTGTCGTGCTGATCGTCGCGCCACTCGTTCGCGTGCCCTGGAGTCACTGGCCCTCGACCATCGCGCAAGTCGTCGTCACCGATGCGGCGGCCGTGGGACTCGTGCTGTTGCTCGCGTCCAGGACGCGCACGGTCGCGTCGATGCTGATCGCGGTGCTGGGGACAGTCGTCGGGAGCTACGGCCTGCTCATCGCGATCACCGAGACGTTGCAGGCGCCGTGGCTGAAGCAGTTCTACACGGTTGCCCCGCCCAACTCGCAGCTGGCCGTGCCAACGATGCTGATGATCATCGTGCTCGCGGCCTGGACGATGACCGCGCTGGTCTTTCTCGGGCAGCACTATCGCCTGCGGCTGAGCCTCGTTGGAGCGGTGAGCGTCCTGGCCCTCGCGGTCGTCTGGTTCGTGCCAGCCGCCCGCCTGCATCGGGCGTCGCCGCAGTTCTATCCGCGTCCGTCGCTGTCTGTGGATGCCGCCCAGGTCCGAGCCGAGCGTCTCGAATCCGGACGCATCGTCCTGCTGACAACGGGCACACTGTCGGGCGTGGAGTCCGGGGACCGATCCCGCCAGTACCTCGTTCAGGGCACCATCGAGTCCGAGGATGGACAGGTCGGAACGCGACGCCTCGGGGATCCGCGATTCGTCACCGGCCGACTCGGACCACACCCCGTCCTGCTCGGCGGCCTCAGCGAGGCAGATTTCAAGCGCTTCGCTGGGCGATCAGTACGATTTCAGGGCCGGGTCGACGTGGAGGTGGCGCGCACCGAGCGCATCGGAACCCTGCCGTTGGTTGCCAACGCCTCCGTTGCGGTCGGGCACGCGCTGGTGCGGATCCGGGAGGTGCGGCCGTCGGTGCCGCTGCGGCTGACCTTCGCGCCGCTGGCGACGGTAGACGTCACGTGGACCGCGACGTGGAAAGAGCCCGCCCGATGGGGGGCCACGCAGTGGTACCTGCGGCACGGCGCCGAGCGCGAGTACGTCTTCCGCTTCATGCAGACACCGTTCGTCGGGTTCGGGCTGTTGCCGTCACTGGCGTGGCCGTTCGGGCTCGATCGAAGCGTGCTCTATGTGCCGCAGCGCGCCAGCCCGATGGTCGCGGCTACATCGGCCCTCGAGGTCGAAGAACATCGCGGCGTGATGCACACGGAACTGCCCCTGAGCCTCAGATTCTTCGTCCCCACGACCGTCACGCCCTACGACGCCACTCGCGACTCACGATGAGTCGAGGCACGCGGCCTTCCGCCCCGCGGCGGTCGCGGCCCGTGGCGTAGTCTGAGCGTAGGCCGAGATAGGTTTCCGCGTGGCCTGGGCCACGATGGAGCATGCGACCACGGCCGCTTGGCATCGCCTCACTCGTCGGCATGCTGACGGTGCTCGCCCTGGCACCAGCGCAGGTCGTGCCGCTCGAGAATCCGGCCTCGGGTCTCCGCACCTGGGAGGTCGGCGACGGGACGCGCCCCCTTGTACTGCTCCACGGATACAGTTCGGCGCCACAGGAGTGGCTGCAGTTCGTCGGCACGCTCCAGCCAGGGGCCACGCGGCGCCTCGTCTTTCCTGAGGGTCCCGACGTCCGTCCCGACGGCCGTGGCCGCGGCTGGTGGCGGCTCGATCTGTCGTCCCACCTCGACGCGACGGGGCTGCCCGACCTCTCGCGCACCCGGCCGCCTGGGCTCGCGATCGCCAGCGCCCGGGTCCGGACGCTGCTGGACGAAGTCCTCACCCGCCTCGGCGCCCCGCGCCAGGAACTCATCCTCGGCGGGTTCTCGCAGGGCGGTATGGTCAGCGCCGAGATCGCCTTTCGGTCCGGCACCCCGCTCAAGGCGCTCGTCCTGCTGTCGCCGACGGTCATCGACGAGGCCAGCTGGCGCGCAGGCCTCCAGTACCGCCGCGGCCTCCCGGTCTTCCTCTCGCACGGGCGGCAGGACGACGTCCTCGCCTTCGCCTCGTCGGCCCGCCTGGCCGAAACACTGCGGACGGCCGGCCTGAAGGTGACGTGGGTCCCCTTCGACGGCGGTCACGACATGCCCCGCCCCGTCATCGACGCCCTCAACACCTTCCTCGCCCGCGTCGACCAGTAGTCTTGGGCCGTGGGGCATGGGCCTTGGGCCTTGGGGCAGGGCCTTCGGCCTCGAGGCATGGGCCTTGGGCCTGTGTGCCGAGCCCTGAGCCGTGAGCCCTGAGCCCCTCTCTTGGAACCCACCCCGGCCGTTCGTCGTATGCTACCAATGTGATATCACTAAGACATCACCCGATGCGGTCACGGATCGACCGCTTGCCCGGCCGCGCCGGGATTCTTCAGGAGATGAAGGTCGATGATTCGCGAGCGTGAACGTCAGGTGATGAACGGCGCACTGATGCTCGTCGTGGGATTGGTCACACTGCTGCTGAGCATGGCGATGTTCATCTACGCCATTCGCACCAAGCAGGCGACAGTCGTGGTGGGGTCGATCCTGCTGATGTTCGCCGGCGGCACGGTGCTGGCGGGGCTCTTCACGGTCGCCCCCAACGAAGCGCGGGTCCTGCAGCTCTTTGGCGCCTACGTCGGTACGGTGCGTACCCCCGGGCTTCGCTGGGCCAATCCGCTCTACACGAAGCACAAGGTCTCGACCCGCATCCGCAACTTCGAGTCGGCCAAGCTGAAGGTCAACGACCTCGACGGCAACCCGATCGAGATCGCCGCGGTCGCGGTGTGGCGCGTGGTGGACACGGCCGAGGCGGTGTTCGAGGTGGACGACTACAACAACTACGTCCACGTGCAGAGCGAGTCGGCCCTGCGCAACCTCGCCACCAGCTATGCCTACGACTCGCATGACGATCAGGAGTCGCTGCGCGGCTCCACGAACAAGATCGCGGAGCACCTGAAGCAGGAGGTCCAGGACCGGCTCTCGAAGGCCGGGGTCGAGGTGATGGAGGCGCGCATCAGCCACCTGGCCTACGCACCGGAGATTGCCGCCGCGATGCTGCAGCGTCAGCAGGCCGGCGCCATCATCGCCGCCCGCCAGAAGATCGTCGAGGGCGCCGTCGGGATGGTGGAGATGGCCCTCGAGATGCTCTCGGCAAAGCACGTCGTCGAACTCGACAACGAGCGCAAGGCCCAGATGGTCAGCAACCTGCTCGTGGTGCTCTGCGGCGAACGCGGCACCCAGCCCGTCGTCAACACCGGCACCATCTATCAGTAACGGACGTGACCGCGGAGCCCGGCAGGCGCACTGCCGGGCTTCGCGACGTCGATGCCCCTCGCCATGGCCCTGTCCCGCAAGTCGTTCCTGCTTCGTGTCGATCCCGCTCTCCTGGACGCCGTCCAGCGGTGGGCCAACGACGACCTGCGCAGCCTGAACGGCCACATCGAGTTCCTGCTGCGGCGCGCGCTGGCGCAGGCGGGGCGCACGGTGACGCCGCCGGCGCCCGGGGCGGGGGATCCGGGCGAGGACGTGACGCCGCGGGCGGGCGAGACGCCGCCACCTGACGACGCGTGAAGGCTCAGGCGGGGTGCGTCAGACCGGTTCCTGCGCTTCGACCTTTTCGGGGTCGATGCGGGTCCCGGTGCGTTCGCGGGCTTCGCGGTAGATGCGTTCGGGGACGGGCTGCAGATCCCACGCGAGGCCGACCAGGCTCATCGCCTTGATGACGTACCAGGTCGGATCGACTTCCCACCAGTAGAACCCGTTGCGCGCCGACCGCTGATAGCGATGGTGGTTGTTGTGCCAGCCCTCGCCGGCCGCGAACACCGCCGTGATGACGTTGTTGCGCGACTCGTCCACCGTGTCGAAGCGGCGTGAGCCATACAGGTGGTTGATGGTGTTGATGGCAAACGTCGCATGCGCCAGCGTCGTGGTGGGCAGCAGGAAGCCCCACGCCAGCCACGGCAGTCCACCCGCGACGTAGAGGCCGATGGCGAGCAGCAGCGGCGGCACCCAGTAGAACTCGTCGAGCAGTCGCAGTTCGGGGTACTTGCCGAAGTCGCGGATGACCGGGTTGGTCTCCGGCAGGCGGTCGTGCCGGACGTCGTTGAGGAACCAGCCGACGTGCGCGTAGTAGAAGCCGCTGATGATCGGGCTGTGCGGGTCGCCTTCGCGATCGGCGAACTTGTGGTGCGTCACGTGGTGGCCGGCCCACCACAGCGGGCCCTTCTGCATCGCCGAGGCGGCGATGTAGGCCCACACGAACTGCGTCACGCGCCCCATCTTGAAGGCCCGGTGCGCGAAGTAGCGGTGGTACGTGAGCGTGAGCCCGATGGCGCGCAGGAAATGGGACACCGCCCACATCGCGACCATGCCGAGGCTGAACGGGACGAACAGGACAAGGAGCGAGCTGGCCTGGACGAGCCAGAACAGCGACATCGTCAGCTTCTTCTTCATGCCGTCAGCAGACGAGGGCGTCAGCCCTCTTCTTCGTACTCTTCTTCCTCAGGGGGACCGAGGCGGGTGGAGGGGCGCAGCGATTCGCGCGTGTCGAACACGGGCAGACCTGCCACGTGGAGCGTGGACGCGCACTGGGGCGACTTGTCCGCGACAACGACGAGGACCGGGCTGCCTTCCACGCCCTCGCGGAACGTGATGCGACAACCGCAGGCGAGCCGGGCGTGAAGGAAACCTTTGAGCATCTGGCGCGATCACCACCGGACCGATACCCCGCGAAAGCGGGCTCGATCGGCAGCACGCATTCGATCATACATCCCTAGAGCAGATTCTTGATTTCCTTCTCCATCTGCTCGCGCGACGCCAGCCCCATGTGCCGCTTGCAGATGGTGCCGTCGCGCTTGATCATCAACGTCACCGGCAGCCCCCAGAACGGACCGTAGGCCTCCTGCAGATCGTCGCGGTCGTTGGCCAGGAGCAGCGGATAGTTGACCTTGTACTCGTCCTTGAAGGGCTTCAGCAGGGCCGGATCGTCGTCGATCTGCACGCCGAGGAACGCCACGCCCTGGCTGCGGTACTGCTCCTGCAGCTGGACGAACATCGGCGTCTCGAACTTGCACGGACCGCACCAGGTCGCGAAGAAGTTCATCATCACGACCTTGCCCTTGTAGTCGGCCAGGTTGACCGTCCTGCCGTCGACGTCCTTCACCTTGAAGGCGTAGTTGGCGGGCTTGGCCTTGGCCTCGCACGACGACGGCGCCGCCGCTCCGGTCGAGGCGGCCGTCTGCGTGCCGATGGGCATGAAGGGGATGGCCGCCAGGCCAAGGCCCAGCGACGCCACGCCCGCGAGAATCCAGCGCATGTTCATGGTGACTCGATGTGTGCCACCGGCGGGTCGCCGGCGGGGCCGCTCGTCCAGGCGGAGCAGGCCCTCTCAAATCAAAGATATCGCGGGTGGGGCTACTCCGCGGCGCGGAATTCGGTGGCGAGGGCCGAGAGCATCTCGGGGGCCACGTCACCCACGACCGCGAAGGTCTGGTCGCCATCGGCCCACACCTCGGCGTGCTGGCCGAGGAAGTCGTGCCGGGCCGGGGCGGCGCCCGCGGGGTATTCGCTGCGGGGCATCACGAAGACCGAGACGGTGTGGCCGTCGACGTCGTACAGCAGGTGCGCCAGGTGGCCGTGCCCGTAGAGGCACCGCCGCACGCCGACCAGGGAGGACCGGCGCCCGGCCGGGGCGGCGGGCATGCGGGGCGTCCACTGATACTGGTGGGCCCATTCCTTCACGGCCTGCACCGGGTTCACCGTGACCCCGGGCGCGACGAGGCGCACGCACTTCAGATGGTCGAGGGCCAACTGCGCCGCCAGCACGGTCGACGACGCGCTGGTGGTGCCGTAGAGCGCCACCCCGAGGAAGGCCAGCAGGACGGTGGCGGCCACCGGCATGCGCAGCGGCGCGAAGCGGCGGAC